>JBBQEA010000039.1:0-29331 GCA_038320245.1 Chitinophagales bacterium
GCTGTTGGAATGTAAGATTAATAAAGTACTTTGTATTGATTATTTAGACTGAAGCTTTTGGAATGTAAATGTAATAAAGTACTTAGTACTTAGTATTTAGACTGAAGCTGTTGGAATGTAAGAGTAATAAAATACTCAATACTTAATTTACTTTTGAATTACTAAACTTATTTTGTAAGATTGGGAAGCTTTAAATTTTGAATGCTCTTTCCTGTCTCAATACTAAGTACTTAATACTGTTTAGTCTTGAATAAGTAAATTTGTTTTGTAAGATTGAGAAGTTTTACATTTTGAAAGCTGTTTCCTGTCTCAATACTAAGTACTTAATACTTAATACTAAATACTAAATACTTAATACTGAAATTCTAATTCTTCCTCCATGGGTATGCATAATTTTAGAGAGCTAAGAATTTGGCAAAGGTCGATGGATTTAGCTGAGATAGTTTTTAAGATTACTGCTACATTTCCAAAGGAAGAAAAATATGGTTTGGTATCGCAGCTTAACAGATGTGCGGTTTCTGTACCAAGTAATATTTCTGAAGGCGCAGGCAGGGCTTCAAATAAACAGTTCAAACATTTTCTGGAATTTTCAATGGGATCCTGCAATGAGGTGCAAACCCAGCTTGAACTTGCAAAAAGATTTAATTACGTAACAAATGAATCAGGAGATAAAGTTATTGATGAAGCATTTCAGGTTTACAAAATGATTCTTGCATTCTATAATTCTTTGGGCGACAGCTGAAGGAAAGTATTTAGTACTTAGTACTTAGTATTTAGACTAGAACCTAAGCTTCTAAACCTTATTTTATATTTGTGATTAATCTAAAATTTTTGGAGACTTAAGTCTTAATACTCAATACTCAATACTCAATACTCAATACTCAATACTAAGTACTGAGACAGGAACAAAAAAAACTTTAATTTTGTAATCGGTTTTAAAGCCTGATTTCTAGAATCGCCAAAGTCTAAATACTTAATACTAAGTACTAAGTATTATGAACATAAAACAAAAGACTTTTATTTACTAAAATCACTAAAGTCTAAATACTCAATACTAAGTACTAAATACTATTATGACACTCGAAATTTTAACACCAGAAAAAGAAATATTTAGTGGCGATGTGTACGGCGTACAGTTGCCCGGCATTAGTGGTTCGTTTGAAGTATTGGATAAGCATGCTTCTATGGTGAGTGCCTTAAAAGCAGGCAGCCTTAAAATACTTGTAGACAAAACTTCCACTACTTTATACAACATTAAAAGTGGATTTGTAGAAGTACTAAATAACAAGACTACTGTTTTGGTTGAAGGTGCCGAACAAAAATAATTACCCTTACTATCACTAACTACTTGATAAAAGCCCATACTTTTTAGTATGGGTTTTTTGTTTTTTTTGATAGCAACTTTTACCGCTATCGCTGTGCTTTCAGCATTACTATAAACCTGCATCCTTTTTCTGGTGCTGAAATAACTTTAATGCTGCCGCCATGCTGTTGAATTATTTGCCTGGATAAGCTTAGGCCAATTCCCGAACCATTTTCTTTGGTAGTAAAAAAAGGGATAAAAATATCTTCCAGCGCCTCTGGTTCAATACCGGGGCCATTATCAATTACCTCAACAAAAACTGCCTGGTTTTGAGCGTAACTTTTTATACGGATAGCCCCGTTGGGAGTATGTTCCAGCGCCTCTTTAGCATTCTTTACCAAATTAATCAACACCATAGAAAGTTGGTCTGCATCTGCATAAATTAGTTGATTGACGGCATTTTTTTCATAGGTAAAATCAATTTGAGAAGCTGTCATTTCCGGTTGCAGCAGGTTCATTACCCTTTGTATAATTTGTTCCATATCAAGCTCTGCAAATGAAGGGGCGGGGATAGAAGTAAAACTGCGGTATCCATCTACAAAATTGATCATGCCAATGCCCCTGCTTTCCAAAGTTTGCAACGCTTCCTGCAAGTCGTCTTTGGCACCATTGTCATTTGCTGTTGCAGGAAGTTCTTTGTCAACAATATGTTTCATGGTGCCAATCAATGATAAAATGGGTGTGAGTGAATTCATGATTTCGTGCCTTAATACACGGGTTAAATTTTGCCATGCTTCCACTTCTTTTTCCTGTAATTCCGGTTGAATATTTTGTAGCGATACAAGGGTTTTTATCTGCCCACGCAATCTGATACCAGTGATATTTACCGATAGCTGCAAACCATTGGTAGATTGATACAAAAAGTGTTTATCGGTGCCTGAAACCAGTTTTTCGGCCAGTACAGTATGGTTAGCTTTTAATTCCGAAATATTTTTTAACCGGTAAAAGCCCAGCAGTTTACATGCCTCACTGTTGCTGAGTTCTATCCTGCCATACTGGTCATACAGCAATAAACCGGTTTGTACATTTTGTATGATGGTATTTACCAGGTGCAGGCTTGCTTCATTTTCTGCCCGTACTTTCCTGAACGCTTCCAGTACTTTATTAAACTGCTTATTTAAGTCCTGAAAACTTTTGCCATAGGTATTATCAGATGAAAATTTGATGCTAAAATCATCATACTGTATGGAATCAAAAAAACGGGTTAGCTTTCTATTGCTGGTATTGGCATAATAAAACAATTCGGCTCCCCGGAAAATAACCAATACCAATAAGACCAAACCACCCAACCAATAAACGGTATTCTCTTTTAAAATATACAGCTGCACCATGCAATATGACAGGCCGATAGCCAATAAAATTATCAGCACTATCCGCCAGATTAATCCAATTGCAAAGCGTTTAAAAATCATGATAAGGTGGTTGAATGTTGTTGAAAGTGGTTTAATGTTGTTGAATATGGTTTAAGGTGGTTGAAATTGGTTTAAGGTGGTTGGATATGGTTTAATGTTGTTTAATGTTACTTAAGGTTGTTTGATATTGTTTAAGGTTGAAACTTGCTAAACTTTTTTCAAAAAATTTCAGCCAAAAAAAGAAACCCACGCCCTTTCAGACACCTGCCCTAACCCCCCTTTAGGGAATGGGGGCTAAAAAGGTTACGTCAAAAAAAAGAAACCAACACCCTTTCAGACACCTGCCCTAACCCCCCTTTAGGGGATGGGGGCTGCGGGTTTTAAATCCCATACTTCTCCAACCGCCTGTACAATGACGCCCTTGTTAGCCCCAGTTCCCTCGCAGTTTCTGTGATATTGCCATTGTGTTTTTGCATGGCTTTTTTTATCAGCAGCACTTCCATTTCTTCCAGTTGAAGGGTATCCGTTTTATTGCTTTCTTCATTGCCCCATCTCAGTCCTTTAAAATCTTCCGGTTGCAGCATTTCGGCTTGGGAAAGAATAACTGCCCGTTCAATGGCATGTTGTAATTCCCTCACATTGCCAGGCCATGTGTGCTTTTGAATTTGTTTTAAAACAGGATTGGTAAAACCGCTAACGGTTCGGTTGTATTTTTTTGCATATAGATGAATAAAATAATCTGCCAGCAGGGGGATATCGTTGGTTCGTTCCCTTAATGACGGGATTGGTATTTCAATCGTATTAATCCGGTACAATAGATCTTGCCGAAACTGTTGATCCGCTACCATTTTATAGACTGATTTGTTGGTAGCACAAACCAGCCTTACATCAATGGGTTTTAATTTGTTGCTGCCCACTTTGGTGATGGTGCGGTTTTGCAATACCGTTAGTAATTTGGCCTGCATGGGCAAAGAGATATTACCTATTTCATCTAAAAAAATGGTGCCGCCATCCGCTTCTTCAAACTTGCCAATCCTGTCTTCTTTGGCGTCTGTAAAAGCACCTTTTACGTGGCCGAATAATTCGCTCTCAAATAAAGATTCTGTGAGTGCACCTACATCAACCGTTATAAATGGTTTTTCTTTACGCAACGATTGCAGGTGAATATTCCTTGCCACTAAATCCTTGCCAGTACCGTTTTCCCCCAGAATGAGGATGTTGGCATCTGTAGCAGCAACTCTTTCAATCGTTGTTAAAATATGCTGTATGGGCTCGCTGTTTCCAATAAAAGGATGCTCCGAAAATGAAGCGGAACTTTTCCTGTTTTTACCTTCGGGAACTTTAATTTTTGATGCCTTTTTTTCCCTTGCTATTTCCAGTGCATTTTTTAATGTATCAACCAGTTTCTCATTTTGCCAGGGCTTTAATACAAAATCTTTTGCTCCCAGTTTGATGGCCCGTACCGCCATTTCAATATCACCATAGGCAGTAAACAATACTACAGAAATGGTTGGATCAAGATCAAGGATCTTATCCAGCCATTCAAAGCCTTCTTTGCCGCTGCTGAGGTCACGGGTAAAATTCATATCCAGCAATATCACATCATACCCGCCACTGTTTACCCAATAAGGAATGCGTAGCGGATTTTTTTCGGTATCCACTTGTTTAAAGTGCCGTTTAAGCAACAGGTTGGCTGCACTCAGCACGCCTGCATCATCATCTACTATCAATATTTTTCCTTCTGTGTTGCTGTTCATTATTATTCAATTAATTAATTTCCAGTAGTTCTTAATAAGCCAATCCTATTTCAATTGCAGAAAGTAGTTTAAACAACCTGCTTTCGGCCAATCAATCAAATATTAATCCACTAAAATACTAACCCTACAATTTAGCTGTAAACCAAGGTGGGTTAACAGTTTAAAATTATTACAATTAATTTTTATAAAAACTAAATTTCTCGGCCTGTTCGCTGCTGTACAGCAAGCTGTTCGATATCGGACACTTTATTTAACTGAAATGCATGAAATACACGCTGTGCAAGGCTTTTGCTGTTTGGCATATGTATTGGCATAAATGGATGAACAAACAATAAAGAGATGATGGATAAAAAAATTGAAAAAAAATTCTGGAACGCCAAACGTATTGGTTGGATAGCTGGTAGCACTCTATTGGTATCGTTCCTTATTTTTCAATTGGCTTTTGCAGATAAAAGAACTAAGCTGAATGTTGATAAAGAAAAGATCACCTTATCTGAAGTAACACAAGGTGTTTTTGATGAATTTATTGCAGTGAGCGGTGTAGTGCAGCCCATTAAAACATATCGTATTGATGCCATAGAAGGCGGCTATGTAAAAGAGAAAGTAATTGAGGGTGGCACAACCGTAAAGCAAGGTGATATTATTTTACGCCTGGAAAATAATCGCCTGCAAATGGAATTTGTGCAGCAGGAAACTGAAATTAACAGGTTGATAAATGAACTGCAAAATACAAGGTTGCGGTTAAAGCAGGATAAATTTAGCATGAAAAGAACTTTGAATGATGTGGGCTATCAGACGGAGCAAGCCAAAGACAATTTTGATCGCAATGAAAAATTACATAGAGACAAAGTAATCAGCGATCAGGAATATTACAAATTCAAATTAGAATACGAAAAATTATTCAATCAAAAAGGTATTGAAGTAGAGTCTCAAAAATACCAGGAGCAAAATGCGGTACTGCAAATAAAGCAGCTGGAAGGCACTTTGCAAAATTCTCAACGCAACCTGCAGCTGATGAGAGAAAACCTGGGAAACCTTGTTGTGAGGGCTCCGGTTGGTGGTTTACTTTCCTCTATCGAAACTGAAATTGGCAGCAGCATTGTAGCCGGACAAAACATAGGACAGATAGATGATTTGAATGGATTTAAAATGAGGGCGGGAGTAGATGAACATTACATCAGCCGCATTTTTGTTGGGTTAAAAGGTACCATGGAATTCAATAACCAGAATTATGAACTCACCATTTCAAAAGTATATCCCGAGGTAAAAGCAGGAAGGTTTGAAGTGGATATGATTTTTGCAAATAAAATACCCGACGGAATCAGAAGAGGTCAGTCATCCTCCATACGAATGGAATTAGGTAAATCTTCTAAAGCGATATTAATTCCGGTGGGTGGTTTCTTTTCAGAAACGGGTGGTAACTGGATTTATGTAATGGATGCCGCCGGCAAAAAAGCGGTTAAGCGCAACATAACACTCGGCCGTAGAAATCCGGATTATTTTGAAGTGCTCGATGGGTTAAAAACCGGTGAAAAAGTAATCACCAGCTCGTATGAAAATTTTGGTAAGAACGAGGTATTAGAGTTTTAGTAACAGCTTCCTGGTTGATAAAAATCATTTTTTAATAATAAAATTTACTTGAAATGATCAACAGAAAATATATATCCATTTTAGTTTTTATGTTGCTATTGTTGATGAATATAACTACAAAATGCGGTGTAGCCATCTACAATACAAAATCTATCTGCCAGCAAAAACAAACCAATGCAACAGAATATTACGATGACATGAAAATAGTATCCATCAAATTTTTATTTTAAAAAAGCCATAAACACAGCAACATGATTTTAATAAAAGAACTACAGAAATTATTTAGTACTGAAGAAGTAGAAACTACCGCATTAAATGGTATTAATCTTGAAATAAAAGAAGGTGAATTTGTGGCCATAATGGGGCCAAGCGGTTGTGGTAAATCCACGCTGCTCAATATTGTTGGCTTGCTGGATAATCCTTCCGGCGGAGAATATAATTTCTTTGGCACCGAAGTAGCAAAGATGACAGAACGCAAAAGGGCACAGTTACGAAAAGGTAATATTGGGTTTGTATTTCAAAGTTTTAATTTGATTGATGAGCTCACCGTATTTGAAAATGTGGAGCTGCCGCTTATCTATATGAACATGGCCGCAAAGGATAGAAAAGTAAAAGTTGAAGCTGTGCTGGAGCGCATGAATATTATGCATCGCCGCAATCACTTTCCACAACAGTTAAGCGGTGGACAACAGCAAAGGGTAGCCATTGCAAGGGCGGTTGTTGCAAAACCAAAATTAATTTTAGCAGATGAACCAACGGGTAACCTCGATAGTAAAAATGGTGAAGAGGTAATGAAATTATTGCAGGAATTAAATGAAGAAGGCACTACCATCATTATGGTAACGCATAGTCCATATGATGCAGGATTTTCTCACCGGATTGTAAATTTATTTGATGGGAAAGTAGTTACGGAAAATTTCCATGTGTAAGGATATTTCTGATACAGTGGCTAAAAATTATTTATAAAATCAACGGCGTTTAAAATGGGAATATTGCCAAAGGGATGCAGAACAAGCAGATCGTTATCTCCGGTGATGATGCAAGAGGCGTTTGCAAAAACTGCTAATTCAAGAAATTTATTGTCTTTAGGGTCTCTGCATGCTACTAAAGAAATATCTGGTGAAAAAAGTGTGGCATTTAATTCTAACCTGTTTATGATTGACCATCGCTCATTTTCATCTAAAAAGTATCTATCCAATTTCTTTCTAAAAAGTACTTCAACTAACTCATCAAATGTTTCTTTTGAAATAGCAATTTTCCCTTTATCAATGGCTTTATCCAGGGCTTTTCTATTTACAGAGCTTGCAATTAAAGCGGCGCTTATTAAGCTGTTTGTATCAAACACAAAAAAATCACTCATTGTCTTTCATTATGTCCGTAAGAATTTCTTCAGTAAGGCCACGTTGCTGCATGGTTGCACTTACTTCATCCAGAAATTCCTTGAATGCAGTAGTAGAATCAATCATCAGTTCTTTTGCCAGCCGTATGTTAATTCGCTGAGCAATTTCATCCTTTATAAGGGGCGAAGCAGAGCGCCACTTTTTTGCAATCGTATCATCAACCTCAATAACAATTCGTTCCATTGTAAATATATTAGTGATAAACAAATTTACAAATTTTAAAAGCACCAACGTTTTTTATGGTTAAAAATTATTTAAAAATAGCCTGGCGCAATCTTATAAAACACAAAGCCTACACAGCCATCAATCTTGTTGGGTTGGTGGTTGCTTTCAGCAGCAGTATACTTGTTTTTCTGGCAGCATATTTTGATTTGTCGTTTGATGGATTTCATGCAAATGGTAAAAATATTTACCGTACCTACAACCAGGTACAAACGCCTGAAGGTATACGGTACGGCACTTCAATGGCTTACCCATTAGCACCTGCATTAAAAAATGAGTTTCCTGAAGTAAAGTATGCAGCAAGGCTGAAGTATGGTAGTGGCGCCATCCGGTACAAGGGTAAAGATTATAGCAAATCTATCCGCACTACAGACCCTGATTTTCTCCGCATGTTTTCATTTCCTTTGATTGCAGGCAATGCCAATACTGCACTTAATGATTTAAGTGATATTGTGCTTGCACAAACTTTGGCAAAAAGCATTTTTGGCGAGGAAGACCCCCTTAATAAAACGATAGAGTTAAAGCTCAATAACACCTGGACTAATTTCATTGTAACAGCCGTTATCAGTGACTTTCCGCAAAACTCTTCTATACAGTATGACGGCCTTATCCGAATTGAAAATTCAGATGATTATACTGATAACAAGAACGAATGGAATATGCAAAATCACAGCGTATTTATTCAACTGGCAGATAATATTGAGATGGCACAGTTTGAAAAAAAACTGATTCCTTTTTTAACAAAAAATAATCCACCCAATCCGGAGGAAATTAAAAGAGCTAATATTAAGCCGGATATAAACGGCAATTATGCCACACTCAAATTATCGGCTTTAAAGGATGTTCATTTTTTTGATAGTAGCACAGGAGGTGCTAAAAAAACTTATGTATATACGCTGCTTCTGCTCGCATTTTTTATTATGCTTATTGCCAGTATTAATTTTATCAACTTATCTATTGCCCGTTCGTTTACAAGGGCAAAAGAAGTAGGCGTTCGCAAATCAATTGGCGCTAATAAACGGCAAATGTTTTTGCAGATATGGGGCGAATCGTTGTTAATTTGTACCATCGCTTTTATCATCGGGCTTTTGATCGCTTATCTTTTGCTGCCATCTTTCCGCTCACTTTTTAATACTGTTCTCCCTTTTTCATTTATTACAAAGCCCGTTACATTATTGTATATACTGGTTTGTTTTTTACTGGTGTCACTTATTTCAGGTGGTTATCCGGCATTAATAATGTCTGGTTTTAATACCATCGAAATACTAAAAGGTAAACTCACGCTGAAAAAAAGAGGTGGCCTTCGTAACGGATTAATTGTAGTACAATTTGCGATCGCAATTTTGTTGATATGCAGCACTGTAATTGTATTGCAGCAATTGAACTATTTACGCAATATGCCACTAGGCTACAATAAGCAGGAAGTAATTAGTATACCTGTCAGCAATACAGTGGAGGGAGGATCTTTTATACAAAAAATGCGAAACGAATTTTTAATGGATCCCAATATAATAGCTGTTTCCGGTACCAATATCAATATTGGCGAAGGCCTTGACAACAGCAATAGCCGACAGAGTTATGGATTTGATTATGGAGATAAAATAATACAAACCGATTGGCTGAATGTAGATTACGATTACCTGAAAACGCTCGACATAAAGTTAACTGCCGGAAGAGACTTTGACAAAACCTATGGTGCCGATTCCACTTCTTCAGTATTGGTCACTGAAAGTATGGCTAAATTAATGGGTGATAAAAATGTAGTGGGGAAATTTATTCAGCCTGATACTTCGCAACCAAAGCTACAGGTGGTGGGGGTAATTCCTGATTTTCACTTATACTCCATGCATGAAAAAGTAGCACCACTTACGCTGCAAATTGGTAAGAGTTATTCAATGAACTATGCTTTGCTTCGCCTTAAGCCTGGCAACATGCTGGCTGTTATGGAGAAGGTTAAAAAATTCTGGAAAACCCAACTCCCCGATAAAGAATTTCAGGGATCATTTCTTGATGAAAATACCGACCGCTGGTTTAAAAAAGAACAGCAACTATCACAGATTTACAGCATTGCTGCCGGTATTGCGATCATCATTTCCTGCATGGGTTTATTTGCTATTGCCTTGTTGATGATTGAACAGCGTATCAAGGAAATTGGCGTACGCAAATCGTTGGGTGCAAGTGTACAGGGAATTGTTACAATGCTCAGCAAAGATTTTATACAACTGGTTTTACTGGCAATTGTTATTGCATCGCCTTTGGCCTGGTATTTTATGAACAGGTGGCTGGCAGATTTTGCATATCATATCAACATTCAATGGTGGGTATTTTTAGCAGTTGGATTATTGGCAATCATTATTGCATTGCTTACCGTGAGTTACCAAAGCATCCGGGCTGCACTAACCAATCCGGTAAATAGTTTACGATCGGAGTAGGGGAACAGAGCCCTAAAATATCCGTAGCCATAGAGAAATTTTGAATAGAGCAATAATGAAAATGTTTGTGGGGCAGTCAAGATATTGTGGAGACTGACACCGATATATGTCAGTAATTTAAGTGGCATCTCAATACAAAAATTTAAAAAAGTGTAAACGCCTAAACGGCAATAAACCATGATAAGAAATTATATTAAAATAGCGCTCCGCAACCTCAAAAAAAATAAAGTGTATTCATTTTTGAATATAGCGGGCTTGTCGGTGGGTATGGCCGTAGCGATACTTATCGGGCTTTGGATATGGGATGAATTGTCGTTTGATAAAGTACATGAAAACTATCAGCGCATTGCCCAGGTACAACAGCATGTAACCAACAATGGCGAAGTGGCTACCTGGACGGCAGTTCCATTTCCGCTGGCAGATGAGTTGCGCAATAAATACGGAAGCGATTTTAAATATGTGGTATTAACCAGCGGTGCCAGCGGACATAGCCTGAGTGTAGGGGATAAAAAACTGATGAAAACTGGTGCCTATATGGAGGCTGATGCACCGGAAATGCTCACGTTAAAAATGCTTAAAGGCAGCAGGGCAGGGTTGAAGGAGCCGGCGTCAATTATGATTGCGGCATCTGTTGCCAAAGCCTATTTTGGCGAAAGCGATCCTATGAATAAGCTGATGAAAATCGACAACAAGCTTGATGTACAGGTAACAGGTGTTTATGAAGATTTACCTGCCAACTCATCATTATCATTATTGCAGTTTGTGGCACCCTGGAGTTTATATTATGCCAATGCGGATTGGATACGGACAGCCGAAGACCCCTGGCGGCCAAATGCTTTTGGATTGTATGTGCAGCTTGCAGAAAACGCCGACATGGATAAAGTATCCCAAAAAATTAAAGATGCCAAACTGAATAAAGTAAACCCTGAGCTGGCTAAAAAGAAACCGGCGCTCTTTTTATTACCCATGAGCAAGTGGCATTTGTTTGCTGAATTTAAAAATGGCGTTAACGTTGGTGGCCGCATAAAATTCGTTTGGTTGTTTGGCATTATCGGGTTGTTTGTTTTGTTACTTGCCTGTATTAATTTTATGAACCTCAGTACGGCACGGTCAGAAAAGCGTGCCAGAGAAGTAGGTATCAGAAAGGCAATTGGCTCTGTTAAGGGGCAACTGGTGCAACAGTTTTTTATCGAATCCCTGCTAGTTGTATTTATCTCTTTCTTATTGTCCATTGTGCTGGTGCAATTGCTGTTGCCGTTTTTTAATAACGTGGCGGATAAGCAAATGTTTGTGTTATGGACCAATCCCTTGTTCTGGTTAGCAGGCATACTGTTCAGTATTGTTACAGGTATTATTGCCGGCAGCTATCCCGCATTTTATCTCTCTTCTTTTAAACCGGTAAAAATTTTGAAGGGTACGTTTAAAGTTGGCCGTTGGGCTGCGGTGCCCCGTAAGATCTTGGTGGTAACGCAGTTTACAGTATCGGTAACCATGATCATTGGAACCATCATTGTTTTTAAACAGATACAATTTACCAAGAACAGACCCATCGGCTATGAAAGCAATGGCCTGATTGAGTTGCCACAAATTAACGGTGACATACACAGCCATTTTGATGCCGTAAAAAATGAACTCGAAAAAAAAGGTATCGTTACACAGATGGCAGAAGCAAGCAGTCCGCTTACCAGAGGTTGGTCAACAACCAGCGGTGTAGAATGGGTAGGTAAGGATCCCAATATGTCAGTTGATTTTTCTGCAGTAACGGTTTCCTATGATTACGGTAAAACCATCGGTTGGAGTTTTAAAGAAGGACGTGATTTTTCAAAAGAATTTTTATCTGATTCTTCAGGCCTGGTACTAAATGAATCGGCTATAAAATTTATGGGTTTAAAAAATCCAATTGGCGAAACCATTCGATGGTTTGGAACGCCTTTTAAAATTATCGGTATTGCAAAAGATATCATTATGCAATCGCCTTACGAAGCTGTGCAGCCAACAATATTTAGTTTATCCCGTGATGGCGGGCAGGTGGTGATTGTAAGAATAAATCCTGCATTGAGTGCACACACGGCCATTGAAAGCATAGCAGAAGTGTTTAAAAAATTCAATCCTGTACAGCCATTTCAATACCAGTTTACCGATGAAGAATACGCCAAAAAATTTGGCAATGAAGAACGGATTGGTAAGTTGGCTGGCATCTTTGCCATACTGGCGGTTTTTATTAGTTGCCTCGGACTTTTTGGGATGGCCTCTTTTATAGCGGAGCAGCGGACCAAAGAAGTAGGCGTAAGAAAAGTATTGGGCGCAACAGTAGTAAATGTATGGCAATTATTATCCAGAGATTTTGTGTTGCTGGTATTAATTGCTTTATTAATTGCATCGCCCCTTGCCTGGTATTGCATGCACAACTGGTTGCAGAATTATGCTTACCATACAGATGTATCGTGGTGGATTTTTGCCGCCGCCGGGCTGGGTGCATTGGTTATTACATTGCTGACAATTAGTTACCAGGCAATCAGGGCAGCATTGATGAACCCGGTAAAGAGTTTAAGAAGTGAATAAAATATTAGTATGATAAAAAATTATTTTAAAATAGCCTGGAGAAATTTATTAAAAAACAAGGCTTTCTCTTTCATCAATATTCTTGGTTTGTCTATTGGTATAGCTGTTTGTTTTATCATCATGCTGTTTGTGCAGGATGAACTGAGTTACGATAGCTTTAATGTAAAAGCAGACAGAATTGTAAGGGTGCTTTTTAAAGCCAATATAAATGGTGGAAAAATAAGCGAATCATTTGTGATGCCACCGACTGCTCAAACCATCAAAAATGATTATCCCGAAGTGGAGGAAGCTACCCGACTGCGCCAATATGGGACACCAAAAATTACCTACGGTGACAAACATTTTAAAGAAGGAAGTTTTGTTTATGCAGATGCAAACATCTTTAATGTATTTACCATTCCATTTTTAAAGGGTGATGCGGCAACAGCGCTGCTACAGCCAAATACGGTGGTGATTACAACCGAGCTGGCAAAAAAATATTTTGGCGAAGAAGATCCTATTGGTAAAACACTCACTTTTAATAGCTTCAACAACGCCTTATATAAAGTAACAGGAGTGATAGAAAAAATTCCGGCTAATGCACATTTTCATTTTGACATGATAGGCTCTATGGCGGGTTTGCCCGAAGCAAAAGAGACTACCTGGATGTCTTCTAATTTTTTTACTTACCTGGTTTTGCCCAAAGGATACGACTATAAAAAACTGGAAGCAAAGCTGCCCGCAATGGTAGAGAAATATATGGGCCCCGAGATAATGCAGGCAATGGGTATGAGTGTAAATCAGTTTCGTACAAAGGGTAATGAGCTTGGGTTTACTTTACAGCCTTTAAAAAATATTCACCTCCATTCACAAACCAGTTACGAAATAGAACCGGGTGGCGATGTAAAGTATGTGTATATATTTAGCGCCATTGCAATTTTTATGTTGCTGATTGCGGGTATCAACTTCGTTAATCTTTCTACAGCAAGCGCTTCAAAAAGAGCCAGGGAAGTTGGCGTTCGCAAAGTAATGGGTTCAGATAAATTTGAACTGGTAAAACAATTTTTAACAGAGAGTGTGCTGTTAACTTTTATTGCGTTGTTGATTGCTTATGTAATGGTGCAATTGGCATTGCCGGTTTTTAATGATTTGTCCGGAAAAAATTTAAGCATCGGATTTCGTATTCAGCCATTGATAGTATTTGTAGCATTGGGCTTGCTGGTTGGTATCCTTGCCGGAATTTATCCTGCGTTTTTTCTTTCTTCTTTTATGCCTATTGCGGTACTCAAAGGCAGGCTGAGTGCAAGCACCAAAAGCATTGGCTTACGGAGTGGATTGGTAGTTTTTCAGTTCTTTATTTCTGTAAGTCTTATTATAGGCACCCTGGTAGTTTACCAGCAAATGAAATTTATACAAAACAAAAAACTCGGTTACAATAAAGAGCAATTATTAATAATCCCCAACTCATGGGCATTGGGCGATAAGGAAAAAATCTTTAAAGAACAATTACTGAAAGACAGCCGTGTAACCAATATTACCATCTCCGGGTATAAACCTGCCGGGCCTACCAACAGCAATAATTCGATGGCCTATCCCCAAGGGAAAGAGAACCAGATTATGAAAACTTTGCAGTACCATGTAGATGAGCAGTACATACCAACAATGGGAATGGAAATGGCTGCTGGGAGAAATTTTTCAACAGAATTTAAAACCGATTCAACTGCAGTAATTATAAATGAAGCAGCCGAAAAAGCATTTGGATTTTCCGGCAACGCACTTGGGCAGCACGTTACCTGGATAAATGGAAATAAAGGCGATAAAATGAACTATCAGGTAATTGGTGTTGTAAAGGATTTCCATTTTCGTTCATTGCACGAAGCAATTACTCCTTTAGTAATGATACTACAACCGGAATGGGGATTAATAATAAGAACAAAAACCGCAGATATAACTGGCCTGTTAAGTACAATGAAGCAACAATGGAATCTGTACTCAAAAGAAGAGCCATTTGAATATGCTTTCATGGATGAGTTGTATAATAAAACGTACACAGCCGAACAAAAGACAGGTACCATCCTCAATATTTTTGCTGTGTTAACAATTTTGGTGGCATGCCTTGGATTATTTGGTTTGGCAACTTTTACAGCAGAACAACGCACCCGTGAAATTGGAATTCGAAAGGTATTGGGCGCCACAGTAGTTCAGGTAACCAACATGCTCTCTAAAGAGTTTATCAAATTGGTTGCCATTGCCTGTTTGCTTTCATTTCCATTGGCATGGTGGGCTATGAATAAATGGTTACAGGATTTTGCTTACAGGATTCAAATCAGTTGGTGGGTATTTGTGCTGGCGGGTGTTGGTGCTTTATTAATTGCTTTACTCACCATTAGTTTTCAAAGTATAAAAGCTGCATTGATGAACCCGGTGAAGAGTTTAAAAGTAGAATAAAATAAAAACTGTTAAATGGTAGAAGGTAGTAATTAGGAGGGTTTTCATTGGCAATAGAATTTTGTTATTGCTTATTATTTAGTGAAAAGGAATACTAATTACACTTGGATATCAATTGCCCTGGATATTTTTTTTAAACAATATGGAAAGCATAAAAATAAGTTTTTTGCAAGTAACTATTTTAAATACCAAACGTATCAGTTTAGTTCCTGCGTTAAAAATTATGTTCAACCGCAGCGTACGCAAACTATCATCAAAAAACTTAAAACATTAGTAACATGAAAAAGTATCTATCTGCATTATTGCTTTGCGTATCTGCCATTACCGCACTGGCACAAAATTCTACCAAACCTTACATGACAAAGTCATTGACAACTGAATCTATTAAAAATATAAAAGCCACTACATCCGGGGGAAATATTGATGTATCCGGTGCAGATGTAGATGCCCGTATTGAAGTATTTATTTCCCCCAATAACAGCAGGAATAAAAATTTATCAACCGATGAAATAAAGCAAAAGCTTGATCAGGATTATGATTTGGTTATTGATGTAGCAGATCAAACACTTACTGCAACTGCTAAGCCTAAAAACGGTTTTAAGGGTTGGAAGAACGGTCTCAGTATTTCATTTAAAATTTTTGTTCCACATGCTGTATCAACAAATCTTACAACAAGTGGTGGCGATATTAATATAACATCATTGATGGGGAAACAAAATTTTACAACCAGTGGCGGTAATTTAAAAGTTGATAACTTAAGTGGTACTATAAATGGCAGAACATCGGGTGGTGATATTATATTATCAAATTCGCATGATGAAATTGAACTTATTACAAGTGGCGGAAACATTACTGCAAGTAATAGTAATGGTAACTTAAAACTCACAACTTCCGGCGGGGATGTGTCCTTACAAACATTACAAGGAATCATTAAGGCAAGCACCAGTGGCGGCAATATAAACGGTACATCTATTGAAGGAGAACTGTTTGCAAAAACTTCTGGTGGTGATGTAAAGATGAATCTGCTGAAATGCAGTCTGGATGCAGCTACAAGCGGCGGCAACATTCGTGTTGGCATCAATACATTGGGTAAATACATAAAGCTCAGTAATTCCGGTGGCGATATTGATTTGCAGATTCCACAGGATAAAGGAATGGATCTTAAACTATATGCCGAAAAGATAAAAGTAAGTACGCTGGCAAATTTTAAAGGAGATGTAGAAGATAACCGTATGGAAGGAACATTGAATGGTGGTGGTGTACCTGTTTCAGTGTATGGTGGCAGTGGAAAAATTTATATTTCGTTAAAGTGAGTATTTACTTAATGAAGATATAAAAATGGTATTTTAATAATGAGCAGCAGCAGGTAGAGGTGCCGATTTTGCAAATAGGTAATTAGGTAAGTTTATATTTCCGGTTTTTTAAAACCGGAAATATAGTAGCGGATCAAAAATATTCTTACAAATAAATTATCTAAACAACTAACAGGTTTTATCATTATGATAGTTAATTATTTTAAAACTGCTTTTCGGAGTCTTTTAAAGAACCGCACTTTTAACCTGCTGAATATTTCCGGGCTTTCTATTGGTATTGCATGTGCAGCAATGATATTTTTATGGGTAGAAGATGAGCTTACCTACAATCAATATTTTACCAATAGAGATAATCTTTACCAGATAATGGGCAACCAGGTTTACGATGGAAAGACATACACATTCGCATCTTTGCCCGGGCCATTTTGCAAAGCCGCAAAGGAAGAAATTCCGGGCATACAAAATGCCTCAAGGACAAATTGGGGCTCACGCTTTCTTTTTAGCAATGGAGATAAAAAGCTGTATGCGGATGGGGTCTTTGTAGACTCGTCCTTCCTCACCATGTTTAATTTTGAATTCGTTCAAGGCAATGCAGCTAACTCATTTAGCCAGTTGTATTCGTTGGTGATAACAGAAAAAATGGCGAAAAAAGTTTTCAATTCTACCAACGTGGTGGGCAGGCAATTGAAAGTAGATAACAAGCAGGAATATATAGTTGCCGCTGTAGTAAAAAATCTGCCGGACAATAACAGGTTTGCCAATGCCGAATGGCTGGCACCTTTTTTAGTTTTTGAAAAAGAAAACAACTGGCTTAACAGTTGGAACAATAATGGCATCCAGGTATTTGTTGAACTAAATCCCTCATCCAATGTAGCGCTTATCGATAATAAACTGCATGGGTTTATCAAAGCAAAAGATAGCAGCGCCAGTGCAATGCCTTTATTATTTTCAGCTAATGACTGGCGCTTGCGTAATAATTTTACTGATGGTAAACAAAGCGGTGGTAAAATAAAAATTGTAAATCTTTTTACCATTATAGCCTGGATGATTCTGATAATAGCCTGCATCAATTTCATGAATCTCTCCACTGCAAAAAGCGAACGCAGAGCCAAAGAAGTTGGTGTAAGAAAAGTGATGGGTTCGGGCAAGGGCATGTTAATTACCCAGTTTATTTGTGAAGCATTACTGATGTCTTTTATTGCTGTGATATTTGCTGTTGCAATTGTGGCACTCCTGCTTCCTGCATTTAATACACTGGTAGAAAAGCAATTGGCACTTGATTTATTAAAACCATCGCATCTTATTTCGCTTTTTGTTATTGGATTATTTAGTGGTTTTATTGCCGGCAGTTATCCTGCATTTTATTTTTCATCCTTTCAGCCGATTGCTGTTTTAAAAGGACTTAAACTAAATACAGGTGGTGCACCGTTCATTAGAAAGGGATTGGTAATAACCCAGTTTGTAATTTCTATTGCGCTTATTATTAGTACTATCGTTATCTACCAACAGGTAATGCATACAAAGAACAGAGAACTTGGTATGAATAAAGACAACCTGATCAGCATGGATCAGCAGTTGATTAGTACAGCAGAACATGCGGATATTGGTTTGCGTTTTCAAAGTATAAAAAACGATTTGCAATCTACAGGGGTGGTTGAAAATGCGGCGCTTAGCAGCAACAAGGCATTTGCTGTGGGAAGCAACTCTTCCGGCTTTTCGTGGAAAGGTAAAGACCCTGATAAAAATGTACTGATATCAATGGAATGGGCAACTAATAGTTATATAAATACTATGGGAATGAAAGTGCTATCCGGCAGGGATTTTTACCAGGATGGATTGGCAGACAGCAACAATGTAGTAATCAATGAAACATTGGCAAAAATGATGGCCATAAAATCCAAAGATGCCATTGGACAATTGATTAAAACCAATGACGACAATTTAACAGTAGTAGGTGTGATAGAAGATTATGTGTATAATAATGTTTATGGAGAAGTAGCCCCTGTAATAATTTTTAATGATCCTAAAGCCGCGTTAACCAATAACATGATGATAAGGGTAAAACCGGGACTTGATTATACATCATCACTGACCAAAGTAGAAGCTGTAATAAAAAAATACAATCCAGCCTATCCTTTCGAATACAAATTTGTGGATGAAACATTTAAACAATTATTCAGTAATGAAAATTTAATTGGAAAGCTGGCAGGCATTTTCTCTGCGCTTGCCATTTTGATATCCTGCCTTGGTTTGTTTGGCCTTGCTGCTTTTACAGCCGAGCAAAGGGTAAAGGAAATCGGCATCCGGAAAGTTATGGGCGCAACAGTACAAAGCCTTGCCGCATTGTTATCGAAAGATTTTTTAAAACTGGTTTTTATTTCCTGTTTACTGGCATCTCCGCTTGCATGGTACTTTATGCATAACTGGTTGCAGAATTATGAATACCGAATAGGCATCAGTTGGTGGATGTTTGTAGTGCCTGCATTGCTTGCAGTAGCCATAACATTGTTAACCGTAAGTTTTCAGGCAATTAAAGCAGCGCTAGCCAATCCTTTAAAGAGCTTGAAAGCGGAGTAAACAATTAACCATGATAAAAAACTATTTCAAAATCGCATGGAGAAATTTCATAAAATATCGTACTATTTCTGCCATCAATTTATTGGGCTTAACCATTGGCTTAACCAGTTGTCTGCTTATTACCATTTACATTTTAAACGAACTAAGCTATGATAAGTACAATAAAAATGCTGACAATATTTACCGGGTAACCAGGAGCTTTAACAACCAGGACGGTATTGTTTCTTTAAACCTAAGTACTATTGCTCCGGCCTTTGGCTATTACATGCCAACTGATTTTCCGGAGATACAAAAGATGACCCGTTTGCTCGACAACGGTATTACACCGCTCCATTACAAAGAGAAGCTGTTTAATGAAAAGGACGTTTTTTTTGCAGACGAAAACCTGGTGGATGTTTTTACCATCAATGTGTTGAAGGGCAATCCACAAAAGGCTTTGTCCGAACCTAATTGTGTAATGCTTACCGAAGAAGCAGCAAAGAAATATTTTGGCGATGAGGATCCGATGGATAAAGTGATCCTTTTCAACAATACAATTAATTTAAAAGTTACCGGCGTTTACAAGGCCTTTCCTTCCAATGCACACCTTCATCCTAAAATGCTTTTTTCTTTCAGTACGCTAAGGGACACTGCGGTGTTGGGAGACGAAAATCTGCGAACCAGTTTCGGCAATAATTCTTTCTTTACCTACCTGCTGTTGCCTCCACATTATGATGCTAAAAAAATGCTGGCGAAATTTCCGGCCTTTGTTGATAAGATAATGACGGGCAAGGAATATGTTGGTAAACAGCCGTCCACATTAACCAAACTGGGGCTCCAAAAACTCACCGACATTCATTTGTATTCGCACACAGATTATGAAGCAGAGGCCAACGGAGATATTAGCAGGGTGTACATATTTGCGGCAATCGGTTTGTTTATTCTGCTGATTGCCTGTATCAATTATATGAATCTTTCTACTGCCCGATCTGTGCTTCGTGCCAAAGAAATTGGCCTTCGCAAAGCAATCGGTGCCATGAGTAAAGAGCTGATGTTTCAGTTTATCAGCGAGTCTGTTTTAATAACCTGGCTGGCTACTTTTATAACATTGGCATGTCTCTATTTTGCCTTGCCGTGGTTGAATGGGATTTCAGGTCAGCAGCTTTCTATTGATATATTGATGAAATGGGAGGTGTTGGTACCATTACTTCTATCGCCCTTTATTATTGGCATAATTGCAGGTATTTATCCTGCTTTATTTATGTCATCAATGGAGCCCGTTAAAACTTTAAGAGGATTGTTTAAAGCGGAAGGGGAAAGTATTTCGTTTAGGAAAGTTTTGGTAGTGACGCAATTTGCCATCTCCATCATTCTCATCATCACTACCGCTATCGTATTTCAGCAACTGCATTATATCCAGAAAAAATCTTTGGGATTTAATAAAGAGCACGTAGTGGTAATTCCATACAACAATGCCCTCACAGAAAAGTTTGAATCATTCAGAACTGACCTTCTTTCCAATGCAGATTTTACAGACGCAACCCGTACCAGCCGGATACCTACTGGCAGACTGCTGGACAATATGGGTGCAGCTACCTTGTCCGGTGATTCAATGGTGCCGTCTGTAACGGACATTAAATATGTGGCGATTGACTATAACTTTGTGCCCACCTATGGAATAACAATGACTGCCGGAAGAAATTTTTCAAAAGATTACAGCACCGATACATCCAATTATATTTTGAATGAAACTGCTGCAAAAGCCCTTGGCTGGAATGCATTTAATGCCATTGGTAAAGACTTTAGATATGGCGGTATTCCTGGCCATGTGATTGGAGTGATAAAGGATTTTCATTTTGAAAGTATGCATCAGCTAATTGTACCAATAGTACTGGTAATGTTTCCACCACGGATAGCCTACTTTAATAATCTCTCTGTTAAATTTAACGGTAGTAATACGAAAAAATCGTTGGCTTATCTTGAGAGCACCTGGAAAAAATTTATCCCGGATATTCCTTTTGAATATAATTTTCTGGATGAGAATTTTGACAAGCTGTATGAATCAGAGCAAAGGCAGCGCACAATTTTTACCAGCTTTGCCTGTATTGCCATTTTTATCGCCAGCCTTGGTTTGTTGGGCTTATCAGCCTTCACCATTTCGCAACGCATTAAAGAAATTGGGATACGGAAAGTTTTGGGAGCAGATACCAGCGGTATTGTAGTATTACTGTCTACAGAGTTTTTAAAACTGGTGGCCATTGCGGCAATCATAGCGTTTCCGATTGCATGGTATACCATGCACAATTGGCTGAAGGATTTTGCATACCGGGTAAATATACAATGGTGGGTATTTTTGGTTGCTGCAATCGCGGCTTTGCTGGTGGTATTGGTAACGGTAAGTTTACAGGCGATAAAGGCAGCTTTGGCCAACCCTGTAAGAAGCCTGAAATCGGAATAGAAATTTTGATTGTTTTTGTGTACGAAATCAGACATCCGGTGTCCGCTTTCGTACATTTTTTTTGGGGCAATATCTGCAATCCTTTGCTGTAATGGGTTGCAGCGTGGCATGGCTGTTGAGATGTGTTATAGCTGAGTTATTATTTCCAATAAAAGTATTTAAAAGATTACAAAGGTTCTGAAATATTGAAGCGGCAATTAAAACTATCAATAAGCGCCAAAAATACTACGCCATGATAAAAAATTATTTCAACATTGCCTGGAGAAATTTGACAAAGCACAAAGTTTTCACATTCATCAATATTACGGGGCTGGCAATTGGTATCAGTGCATCAATTGTAATTTACCTCATTGTAAGTTTCGATTTAAGCTTTGATCATTTTGAAAAAGACAACAACCGTATTTACAGGGTTGTTTCAAATTTTAATTTTTCCGGTGAGATCTATAAAAATTCCGGTGTTACGTACCCCATGGGCAATGCAGTAGAGAAGGAAGTAGCAGGTGTGGAAGTAGTTGCACCCTTTTATACATGGGACAGTGAAACCAAAGTAAGTATTCCTGAAAAAGGGCGGACAGCAATTCAGTACAGGAAACAACCACACATTGTTTTTGCCAATCAAAATTATTTTAAACTGCTTGCCTACAACTGGCTGGCAGGTTCACCGGCAACAGCTTTACAGCAGCCATCGCAGGTAGTGCTTACCGCCTCCAATGCTGCCCTGTATTTTCCCGGCTTAAACGCCTCGCAGGTTATCGGAAAAGAAGTGATTTTCAGCGACAGCATTCACACCATTGTTAGCGGCGTTGTAAAAGATCTTGAAGAAAGTACTGATTTCAATTTTAAAACATTTGTCTCGAGAAGTACGCTGGAAAACACAACTTTAAAATCCGTGATTGCAGCAGGCTGGGATAATACAAATGGGTCATCGCAGTTGTTTATAAAGCTGGCAGCAGGCATTTCCCCCACAACAGTCAAGCGGCAAATAGATGGGCTTTATACAAAATATTATCATAAAGATGCAGAAGATCATAGCACTACAGCATATGAATTACAGCCTTTAAGTGATGTACACTTTAATGCGGATTACGGTACGTTCAAAGGCAGGGTTGCACACAGGCCAACATTGTACGGATTGCTGGCAATTGCTGCATTTTTATTGCTGCTGGCCTGTATTAATTTTATAAACCTTACCACGGCACAGGCATCACAACGGGCAAAAGAAATAGGCGTTCGCAAAACCATGGGTAGTTCAAAAAAGCAACTGGTTACACAGTTTTTGAGCGAGACTTTTTTAATTACTTTATTTGCAGCGCTGGTGTCTGTTGCATTAACACCTTTGCTGTTAAAAGTATTTGTAGATTTTATTCCCGAAGGCCTGCATTTTAATTTAACAGAGCAACCAGGCATTTTGCTTTTTCTGTTGTTGCTGATACCGGCGGTTAGTTTATTGTCGGGGTTTTATCCGGCATTGATTCTTTCAAGGTATAATCCTTTGCTGGCTTTAAAAAATCAGGCTTACAGCAACAGCAGTAAAACCCGCAGCGCATGGCTGCGGAAGTCTTTAACGGTTTCACAGTTTGTAATTGCACAGGTATTTATTATTGCTACCATACTTGTAAGTAAACAAATCAACTTTACGCTAAGCAAAGACATGGGATTTAAAAAAGATGCCATTCTTTCTATGCAAACAAATTTTTACGATACAACCCATCGGAAGAAGTATGTGCTGATTGACAAGATAAAAAATATACCTGCCGTTGCTGAAGTAAGTTTAAGTACAAGCGTGCCTTCCTCAAACGATACTTGGAGTAGCACCATGAAATATAAGGATGGTAAAAAGGAAATTGAAACCGATGTACAGCAGAAATATGCAGACACGAATTACCTGAGGCTTTACCAGATTAAATTACTGGCTGGTTCAAACATCCCCTATTCCGATACGCCTACTGCTTTTGTCATCAACCAAACCTATTTGCATGTACTTGGCTTTCAAAATCCACGGGATGCACTAGGGAAAATGATTGACTGGAGTGATAAAAAAATACCCATAGTTGGTGTAGTGGCAGATTTTAACCAGAAGTCGTTGCATGAACCCATTAAACCACTGGTGTTGGGTAGCTGGAGCAATTCGTCACGAACACTGAATATTGCCCTATACCCGGAAAAGGAACCTGGCGATTGGAAAAAGACCATCGCAAAAATGGAAGCAGCCTGGAAAGAAATCTATCCGGAGGACGATTTTGAATACAATTTTTTTGATGAAAGCATTGCTAAATATTATGAAGCAGAACAAAAAATTTCGGCGCTGCTAATGTGGTGTACTGGCCTGGCAATTTTCATCAGTTGCCTTGGTTTGCTTGGCCTTATCATCTTTATTACTAACCAGCGAACAAAAGAGATTGGCGTTAGAAAAGTAGTGGGTGCTACCATTGCCCAAATCATTGCAATGCTATCAAAAGATTTTTTGCAACTTGTAGTGATTGCCTTTGTGATTGCTATCCCAATAAGCTGGTGGGGCGCAGGTAAATGGCTGGATAATTTTGCATACAAAACCAGTATGAACGCCTGGATTTTTTTAGCAGGTGGCGTAATTATGTTTTTACTTGCACTTATAATTTTATGTGTACGTGGTTTTAAAGCCGCAACGGTTAACCCGGTAAAAAGTTTAAAAACAGAATAAAATTTAGCCATGATAAAAAATTATTTCAAAATAGCCTGGAGAAATTTATCGAAAAATAAAGGGTATACTGCAATCAATATTTTAGGGTTGGCATCCGGGCTTGCAGTATGCCTCCTTATATCCCTGTACATAGTGGATGAGTTGAGTTTTGATCGATACAATTTAAATGCCGACAGAATTTACAGGGTGGATGCTGATGTAAAATTTGGAGGCAATGAGCAAAAGCTTGCAGTTGCTTCCGATCCTATGGGTGCAACTTTAAAAAAAGACTATCCACAGGTGGAAGAGTTTACCAGGATATATACTTCCTCCGGATCTAAGATGATAAAGAAGGGAAATGAATTGATCAATGAAGAACGTGTGGCCAACGCCGATTCAACTTTTTTTGATGTGTTTACTCTACCTGCCCTAACAGGAAATACCAAAACTGCATTGAACGAACCCAATACGGTTGTAATAACTGAATCTAGTGCAAAAAAATATTTTGGAAATGTTGATGTGCTGGGTAAAACAGTAGAGGCTGATAAAATATTGTATAAAATTACGGCTGTAATAAAAGACATACCCAAAAATTCACATTTCAATTTTGATTTTATTTTCTCCATGAAGAATGTGGATTATCAGTTTGGAAATTTTCTTAGCATGAATTTTCAAACCTATATTCTGCTAAAGGAAGGAACCGATTATAAAGTATTTGAAAAGAATTTTAAACAGGTTATTGATAAATATATTTTGCCACAGGCAAAACAGTTTATGAACATTAAAAGCATGGATGATTTTCGCAATTCAGGTAATAAGTTAGAGTTCAGCCTGATGCCGTTAACCGCTATTCACCTGCACAGTGACCGTTTTCCGGAATTAAGTGCCAATGGAAATATCCAATACGTTTATATATTTGGTGCAGTAGCTTTTTTTATTTTACTCATAGCCTGTATCAACTTTATCAATCTTTCTACTGCCCGCAGTGCAGGCCGTGCCAAAGAAGTGGGTATAAGAAAAGTGCTGGGTACAGAAAGAAAAAATTTGATTGCACAGTTTTTGGCAGAGTCGATATTAATGGTGACTATTTCATTAATTATAGGAGTTGCAGGAGCTTACTTTGCACTGCCATTGTTTAATAATATTGCAGCAAAGTCCATTGATATCAGTAATATTTTGAGTAAGCAAATTTTGCCATTTTTTATAATAGTACCCTTTATCGTTGGTTTGGTGGCAGGTAGCTATCCAGCATTTTATCTATCAAGGTTTAATCCGGTTACAGTACTAAAAGGCAAAATGAATGCGGGGTTTAAAAAGGATAATTTGCGGAGTGGACTGGTGGTTTTTCAGTTCTTTACTTCAATCATATTAATTATTGCTACCGTAATTATTTATAAGCAGCTCAACTACATTCAAACAGCCAACCTTGGCTTTAATAAAGATCAGGTATTGATAATTAACGGTGCAAATGCACTTGCGAACAAAGACGAGGCATTTAAAAATGAAGTGTTGAATTTGCCAGGTGTTACAAGTGGCACAATGAGTGCCTATCTTCCTGTAGTATCTTCAAGATCTGATAATAGTTATTCAAAAGATGCTGTGATGGATCCCCAAAATGCACTTTCTATGCAAACCTGGATTGCAGATTATGACTATATGCAAACTATGGAAATGCAGATCAAGCTGGGAAGGAATTTCTCAAAGGATTTTGGTGAAGATTCATCAGCACTTATCATTAATGAAACTGCTGCTAAGGTGTTGGGATATGATAATCCCATTGGTAAAAAAATCTATACTAATTACCAGGATCAAAATTCTACACGCCTTATAAGCTACACCATTATTGGCGTTGTAAAAGATTTTCATTTTGAATCATTACGGCAAAATATTTATCCGCTTGGATTTAGGCTTGGTCATTCCAATGGACTCATTTCATTCAAAGTATCAACTGCAGATGTAAAGTCACTCATCAAGAAAATTGAAACCAAGTGGAAGTCAATTGCTCCTGAAATGGCTTTCAGTTATCGCTTTATGAACGAATCATTTAACAACATATACCAGGCAGAACAGCGTGTTGCAAAAGTGGCCATTACATTTTCTATACTTACAATCCTAATTGCCTGTCTTGGTTTGTTTGGCCTTGTTACCTACATGGCTGAGCAACGTACAAAAGAAATTGGTATAAGAAAAGTTTTAGGAGCTACTTCTGTAAATATGGTGACCTTGTTGTCGAAAGATTTTTTAATACTCGTTTCTATTGCGGCCATTATTGCATTCCCTGTAGCATGGTGGGCCATGTATAAGTGGCTGCAGGATTTTGCTTACAGAATTTCCATTAGCTGGTGGGTGTTTGTAATGGCGGCACTGGTTGCCTTATTAATTGCCCTGTTAACGGTAAGTTTCCAGGCAATCAAAGCGGCTATTGCCAACCCAATTAAAAGTTTAAAAGCAGAGTAAATGGGAACTATAAACTGATATTAACCAGGTAAATATTAAAAGCCACAAAGAAAAAAAATAAGTTATGATTCAACTTAAAAAAGTATACAAATATTATAACTCCGGATCTAAAAAAGCATACGTATTAAGCGATATCAGTCTTGACATTTCCGCCGGTGAATTTGTTTCCATCATGGGGCCATCGGGTTCTGGTAAATCAACACTGCTGCACATTCTGGGACTGTTGGAAGAGTCTAATGATGGGGAATATTTATTCCTCGGCGAAAATGTTTCTCATCTTACAGAAAAGAAAAAGACGGAGCTGCATCGCAACCAGATTGGCTTTGTATTTCAGGCCTACCATTTAATAGATGAACTAACAGTTTATGAAAATATTGAGACGCCCTTGCTTTACAAAGGACTTAATTCATCTGAAAGAAAAAGCAGGGTGGCAGAACTGCTTGATAAGTTTAATATCGTGGGTAGAAAGGATTTATTTCCTTCTCAACTCTCCGGTGGGCAACAACAGTTGGTGGGTATTGCACGGGCCATTGCAGGTAATCCAAAAGTTATTTTTGCAGATGAACCAACAGGTAATTTGCACAGCGACCAGGCTATAGAAATTATGCAATTATTTAAGAAATTAAATGAACAGGAAAAGGTAACCATTGTGCAGGTTACCCATAGCGAACACAATGCTACTTATGGCAACCGTATCATTCGTTTAAAAGATGGATTGGTTGTTCAGTAATTAATTGCTGGTTAATTCTAAGCTAACCGGCATCTTTTTATAATTGTTTTATTCAGTGTTTTTTGGGAAATCATAATTCAAATATGTTTACTACGGGCAATTGGAAGTTCAAAAATTAAACATCAGTTTGTTGCATTAACTGTACACAACTCCATGCGTTAAAAGGAGCCAATATAAAAACGGCCATCCACCAAAATCCTCCCCAAATCCAATAAGCAAATAATGAAAGCAGCAGCAAATAAAGAGGGTAAGTTAAAAGAAGTACACCGATTAAAATAGAATCGTAATGGCCTGTGTTGATTGTCTTTGGTTTTATAATTTTATTTACCGGATAATATAGCGGGAAATGAAGCAGGCAGCCAAGTACAGCCGGTAAGGCCAACACTATTTTTTTTAATCTGCTAACAGGAATAGTAAATATCCTGGCCTGTTGTTCCTTATCTTCCAGCGGAATTTCATAAACCAATTGTTGCAATTGCTGTTGTATTACTATATTGATATCATTCAATAATTTGCCATTCTTATTAAAGGTAAAAGCAGGATCATCTTGCTCAATAAAATTGCCGAAATTAATTTGTACATTTTTACCAAACAAGTGAAAGCTATTGTAATTGATACCCACTGGTAAAATTTTTACAGGAATACCTTTTTGCCATGTAGCAACTGCTAATCTTGCAGTTCCTTTTTTTAAAGGGCGAAGGTGCCATTCGTTTTCACACAAAGCCTCAGAGAAGATTAGCACAATGCCATCTTTTTTAAAAATATTTATACACTCATCGAAGGTGTTGTAATTGAGTTGAAGGTTTTCGGTGCCTTCTCTTTCCCGGTAAACAGGTAACATATTTAACGACCTTAAAATTGCATCAACAGTTTTGTTTTTAAATGCATCACCTCTTGCCAAAGCGTAAACGGGTTGTTCAAACAATGTATCTAAAATAACGGCATCTAAAAATGAGTTGGGATGATTGGTGGCTAATAGTACAGGTCCTTTAGTTTTTAATAACGCTTTTGTATTAATCCGGATATTCCTGCAAAAGATGTGAATGAAGAGGCGGGCAACTATTTTAAGAATCCTGTATAGCAATTGGTAATTTTTTATGAATATAGAAAAGAAAAATACAGCAATCGCAATCAGGTACTATTTATTTGTGTTTCAATTTTATTTATTCTGGTTTGTATCTTAGTAATTTTGTTTTGAAAAGAAAAAAAATAGCAGTCCGAGGTAGTAACAGAAAAATAAAATCGTTGGCTAATTCAACTGGGGATCTATCGGATAATTAATCATCATTTCATAATCACCGCCTAAGTGTTTCAGGCTGTCTTTCCAGATGTCATCTGGTTTTTGGTGAAAAACAAGCGGGGCTATTGCATCTACTGTCAGCCAGCTTTTTTCAGCAATTTCTTCAGATAGCTGGCCTTTACTCCAGCCGCTGTAACCAATAAAAAATCTAACTTTATTGTAATCAATCGTACGGTTTTTTACCATCTTGGTTAGAATAGTAAAATCTCCGCCCCAGTAAATTCCTTCCATTATTTCTTTTCCTCCAGGAATTTCTTCCGGGTATTGATGTACAAAATGTATGGTGTCATTTTGTACCGGACCTCCATAATAAACAGGTATAGGAAATCCATCAAAATTGTTGATAAGGTCATCCATTGTTTGTTCAAACTTTTTATTCAAAACAAATCCAAATGTTCCTTCATCCTGGTGTTCACAAATAAACACAACCGACCTCATAAAATTCGGATCCTTTAAAAAAGGGTCTGCAATTAATAATATGCCGGAGGTTGGTGAAATCATATTTCTAAAGTTATTGCTTATTTTGTTTTGCAAGGGTAATTTTTAATTGTATTTTTCATGCCGTTTAATAGTTTAAACCTTCGTTAAAATTTATTTTTATAGAACGGGTATAAGCTTACAGCAGTTAACTCATATACCTTTGCCACACGATGAAGAGAATTTTCCCCATTATTACTGTATTGATTTTGTTGTCGTTGCTTGGCATTATTTTTTTTCAAATTCTATGGATAAAAGGATCGCTTGAAACTGAAG
>JBBQEA010000040.1:0-29233 GCA_038320245.1 Chitinophagales bacterium
GATGAAAAGAATGGCTACAAAAAAACTACCGGAGCTAATTCCCCCTATCATCCTAAAACTGTAGTGGTAAGTGGTATTTTAAAAGAAGAATGTGCTTTGTTGATGAAAGATTTTTTTAAAGCGAAGCGATAAACAAAGAAATATGGTTACTAATTCAGCACTACCAATCTTTTTTTAACTTCCATTTCTCCCTGTGTAGTTTTAATAAAATAAATTCCGGGGGGTAATGAAAAAAACATAACTACTTCTTCATTTCCGCTTATTAGCAGCCGGTCTTCTTTTCTTGCAATACCGCCTCTGTCACTAATGATTTGCAGTTTTGCCATTCCTGCTTTAAAACCTTTTAACTGGATAACTACTTTATTTTTTGTTGGATTGGGATACAACAGCATCGTTGGCTTTGATACTGATACGGCTTTTATTTGTTTATCAATGACCGTGCTTGTGCTATCAGCATGTTGCGTAAAGCTTGTTTGAGCAATACCAAAAGTGACGTTTAAAATAAACGCCAGCATTAAAATTATCTTTTGCATGGATTGTTTGGGATGGATTGCGCATGCAGCCATTATCATGCCAATTGTTGATTAACTGCATTTTAAACGGCATTGAATTTGCAAACTCAACTTAAGCACATTAAATTTGTTGTTCATTTAATCATTCAATTAAAATAAAAACAATTATGGCATTTACATTACCAGCGCTACCATATGCTCACGAAGCATTAGAGCCACATATCGACACAAAAACAATGCAGATACACCATGGCAAACATCACCAGGCTTATGTAGATAACCTGAATAAGGCCATTGCAGGAACAGAAAATGAAAACAAAACAATTGAAGAATTAGTAAAACATGCTGGCAGTATTTCCCCTGCCGTTCGTAACAATGGCGGTGGCCATTGGAATCATAGTTTTTTCTGGGAGAGTTTAGCGCCCAATGCTGGCGGTGCTCCGGCAGGAGCTTTGGCCGATGCAATTACAGAAGCCTTTGGTAGTTTTGACACATTTAAAGAAAAGTTTGCTGCAGCTGGTATGACGAGATTTGGCAGTGGCTGGGCATGGCTGCTTGTAAAAGATGGTAAACTTGAAGTAAGCTCAACACCTAACCAGGATAATCCTTTGATGGAAATTGCAGATGTAAAAGGTTCGCCGATTTTGGGGTGCGATGTTTGGGAACATGCTTATTACCTGCATTATCAAAATCGTCGGGCAGATTATTTGGCTGCATTCTGGAACGTTGTAAACTGGACTAAAGTGGCAGAACGATTTGCTGCTTCCAAATAAATTAGAATGAGTTTTTAAATGAGGCTGCAACTAATATTGCAGCCTTTTTTTGCTTTATCTATTATCTTAATGTTAAGGATTTAGAAATAGTTCCTCTTTTAAACCGTAAAATTTACGGCAATCTGAATTTTATGGTAGTAAAAGCTGGCTATATGCCTACGTATTTAAATAAAAATTAATAAATATACCCTTAAGAGGGTATTGTTTGATAAGTTAGCTGCCTTTATATTTACATCGGTTTTTCATAGGATATTGGATTTTAAAACGGGGCTGGATTTTTATCCTGGCCCTTTTTTTATTTTAACCCGGTATTATCTTGTAGCTGCTTAAATAATTTACTCATTTTTTGTGAGGTAAACCCTGACTGAATATGTCTGCTTCTGCCAGCAAATCAACCTCCATCAATAAATAAAATGAATGCTGCTATTTAGTATGCCTGATAAGAAGATGCTAAAAAAATTTAAGCAAGTAAATTAAAAATGAATTGTTGTGCAACAAGCTGGATTGCAGCGTTAAGACTGGCGATGAATATAGGATGCAACTGTATCAGTTATCCTTAAGAATTGGATTGTTTTTTCCAGAACCTGTTCCATCGCCTCGGGAAGGTAGTTTACGATCCAGGGATGGCGCCTGTCAAATACATGATTACTTTCAACGATAAATAATTCTGCAAGCGGCTGCCATTCTTTTAACTCATAAGCCACTTCTACAGGCACAGACAAATCATAACTGCCATGACAAATTAAAACAGGGATATATAGTTTTTGTATTGCCTTCTTTATGTCAAGCCTTTTTTGGTGTTGCTGAAAATCAAGATACAACTGGTGGTACAATGGCATTTGCTGATTGGTGCGGCTGTTGGTATAATATTGTACCCCGGTTTGCTCCCATTCCTGAATTCTTTCGGTTGGCCAACTACCCCAGGGTGTTTTACATTCATTAATACTTGCCCAGGTTACCAGCTTTTTTATTCTTGCATCTTCCGCTGCAAATAGTGTGGCAATACCGCCCCCCATGCTGTGGCCAATTAAATAAATACGGCTTGTATCTATCGCCTCACTGGCAGGGTTATCTTTATCACACACCCAGTTAGTTACGGTAAGCAGGTCTGCCAGTTGTTTGGTGTAATTATTTTTTCCAAAAGCATCAACATCGGCAAACGCTTCCGGTTGTTCCGGTGTGGTGCCATTATAAGAAAAATTAAATTTTACAAATACAAAGCCGGACTGTGCAAATGTAGCGGCGAATAAATCGGCGTTACCCCAGTCTTTAAATCCATTAAAGCCATGCGCATAAATCACAACTGGAAGCCGTTCTACATGGGCATTTAAAAATACATCGCAGGTAATGGGTAATTGATTTGGCCCAGGTATGATAATGTTTTTGTAAACTTTCATAAATAACTGTACTGCTAAAGTAAACAATCATTACCTAACAACTACAACATAAATATGTTATTCGATTAGCATATCTTTTATCGAGCCAAATTTTAACCAACAATAAAATCGATTGCATAATGCCTTTTACTATAAAAGCCGCAAAACAACTTTTGCGGCTTTATAAATTATCGTAGCTCAATTATCCATTATTCTCCGGCCGCATCATTGGGAAGAACAATACATCCTGTATTGAATGTTGGTTGGTCAACAGCATGGCTATTCTATCAATACCAAAGCCAATGCCAGCAGTTGGTGGCATTCCATATTCCAGCGCTCGTAAAAAATCGTAGTCTATAAACATCGCTTCATCATCACCTCTTTCCATCAGTTTCGTTTGTTCTTCAAAACGCTCCCTTTGTTCCAATGGATCGTTTAACTCACTATAGGCATTGGCAATTTCCTTGCCGTTGCACATCAGCTCAAAACGCTCTACCAGACCCGGTTTGCTGCGGTGCTTTTTTGTGAGTGGGCTCATCTCAACAGGGTAGTCGGTAATAAATGTAGGCTGTATATAATTGCCCTCGCATTTACTGCCGAATATTTCATCTATCAGTTTTCCCTTACCCCATTTTTCATCGGCGTGTATGCCTATCAGTTTGCAAACAGCTCTTATACCATCTTCATCCATATTACTGATATCATGCCCTGTAAATTCTTTAATGGCATCATACATCGTAATTCTTTTATAGGGCGCTTTAAAATCAATTTCAGTATCACCTACCAATACTTTGCTGCTTCCATTGGTAGCCATCGCTGCTTTTTCAAGCATTTGTTCGGTAGTATCCATCATCCACTCGTAATCTTTGTAAGCTGCATAAAACTCCAGCACCGTAAACTCCGGATTATGAGTACGGTCCATTCCCTCGTTCCTGAAATTTCTACTAAATTCATACACAAAATCAAAGCCGCCAACTATCAATCTTTTTAAATACAATTCGTTGGCAATACGCATATACATCGGCACATCCAATGCATTGTGATGGGTGGTGAATGGCCTTGCAGCTGCGCCGCCGGGTATGCTTTGCAATACAGGTGTATCTACTTCCAAAGCACCTCTCTCATTCAAAAACTCCCGTATGGCATTAACCATTTTGGTGCGCTTGATAAAGGTTTCCTTTACACCTGGATTTACAATTAAATCAGCATAACGCTGCCTGTACCGGAATTCAGGATCGGTTACCTCATCAAATGATTCTCCATCTTTTTCTTTTACAATGGGCAATGGATGCAATGATTTTGTAAGGATGGTAAACTCCTTTAAATGGATAGATGTTTCGCCTGTTTTGGTAGTAAACACGTATCCTTTAATCCCAATTATATCGCCAATATCCAGTAATTTTTTCCACACAATCTGGTATAAAGTTTTGTCCTCGCCTGGGCAAATGTCATCCTGCCTGATATAAAACTGAATTTTTCCGTTGCTATCCTGTAGTACAGCAAAGTTTGCCTTACCCATGTCACGAATACTCATTATTCTGCCAGCTACACATACTTCTGCAAAGTCTGCCTTGTTTTCATCGCCTTTGTAATTTTCCTTGATAAAGGCTGAGTTGGTATTTACAGGATACAATGCTGCAGGAAATGCATCAATGCCTAGTTTATTTAGCTCGGTTAATTTCTCTCTCCGGATTATCTCCTGTTCCGATAAATGTTGCATGATCATCTTAATTAAATAATTTTACCGTAATTAAACGGGCTGCAAAGATACCAGTTGCAGCTCATTTAAATAAAGCCTTAAGCCAATCAATGTTTGGCCGTAAACTTGCATATAAATAATGCAATTAGTTTAGTGAAGAATTTTATCTGCGTATCCATCCAAGCTTGTATTTTTTCAGGCAAGCAAAGAACTTTACTAAATAAAAATTGATGCATCAAATACAAAATAATTTTATGATAAAAAGAATCTACGTTGCCATCTCCTTTGCATTTTTATTGAGCGGATGTGAGGTATTACAAAATCTGCCAACTTCTATTGGAGCTGTTTCAGAATCGGAAGCTGCCCAGGGTATTAAAGAAGCATTGGGACAGGGTATAACCGGAGCTGTTTTACAATTGAACACAACCGATGGGTTTTTTAAAGATGCCCTCTATAAAGTTTTATTGCCGCCAGATGCAAAGAAGATCGAAAATACACTACGGGGTGTAGGATTGGGAGGTATTGTAGACAAAGCTATTTTACAAATTAATCGTGGTGCTGAAGATGCAGCCGGTTATGCCAAACCCATATTTGTGGATGCTATTAAAAATATGACTTTGCAGGATGCAATTGGGCTTGTAAGAAATGGTGATACCAGCGCCACCCATTTCTTCAGGGAAAAAACAACAGCCAAACTTGTTGCAGCATTTTTGCCTGTGATAAAATCATCGTTGGATAAAGTTGATGCCACTAAATATTATGGGGATATTGTAAATACGTACAACAATCTGCCTACTACTTTTACAAAAATAAATCCTGATTTAAAAGTGTACGTCACCAACAAAGCAACGGAAGCCCTGTTTGATTTAATTGCAAAAGAAGAAATAAATATCCGGACAAATTTCGCTGCAAGAACGAGTGCTATTTTGAAAAGAGTATTTGGGCAGAAATTCTAAATCAAAGCCCCGCATTAATAATGGTTTAGGAAGTAAGTGGGGTTAAAATCATTTGTTATCGATGGTTAGATCGTTAGAGGTTTAGATTGATTAGAGGTTTAGATAAATCCCCAGATAACAATCCCTTAATAATCTATTATATTAGCTGGTTGTTTACCCAATTGCTGCATAAGCCTTGTATGAGATACAATGGCTTCAGTAATCGTTGCATAACAATTATAAGGAAGATTAAACAACCTGCACTGTTCCTGTATTATCTTACTTAAGGCCGGATAATGTACATGGCTGATATGAGGAAATAAATGATGCTCCACCTGAAAATTTAATCCGCCTGCAAACCAGGTAAGCGCTTTGTTTTGTGTGGCAAAATTTGCAGTAGTCTTTACTTCATGTATGGCCCATTCGGAATCAATTATTTTTTTACCTGTGCCGGCGTAATCGAAAGTGGCTTTTTCCACCATATGTGCTAATTGAAATATGATGGTTAAAAAAAGGCCTAACACAAAGTGAATGATTAAAAAGCCAATCAGCCAGGCCAACCATCCTGTAAAATAAATGGGTAAATAAATATAGAATACTACATAGAGTATTTTACTTACCCAAAAAATTACGTGTTCTTTCCCGGTTATCTTCCGGATAGGCATGCCGATGAATTGCTTTGTAAAGTATTTTTGAAAATCACCCAACAGCATCCAGTGAAGCGTACTGATTGCATAGAGGACATACATATAAATATGCTGGTAGCGATGCAGGGGAAACCATGGCTGGGTAGGCGTTTGCCTTAGAGCCGGCGAATGGATAATGTCATTGTCGAGCCCATCGATATTGGTATAAGTATGGTGCAAATTATTGTGTTTAATTTTCCATAGAAAGGCATTGCTTCCCAACGCATTCATGGTAAGACTCATAAGATTATTAACCCATTTTTTGCTGGAAAAACTACCATGGTTGGCATCGTGCATTACATTCATTGCAATACCACACAAGCAAAATCCCAATGCAATAGAAAGTAATATTCCGGCTGCAGCATTGTACCTGCCCATCAATAAAAACACATAGATGGCTACTGCAGAAAAAATCAATATCAATGCTTTGCTGTACAGTTTGAAGTTTCCGGTAGGCTTGATCCCATTCTCAGCAAAGTAAGTAGCAGCATGGGTTTTAATTGCCTGCTGAAAAACATGATGCTTATTATTGAAAATAACCTTTGTCATTGCTGTAGATCAATTGAAACTTTAAAGTTGCAAATACTTTTGTTAGCCGAATAAAAAAATCTGAGCTCTTTGTTGCTGGCAAAATCAATCCTTGTAAAACAGGCTGAGGCAAATGATTGGATACAATTTAATTTGTTTTGTGGTTAAATCAAAATTGATTTTTTTGAAGATTTGGGCGTTTTCTAATTTGAATGTTCAGGTAGATAAACTAAAGGTATAAAGAAATAAAAACAGTTGCTTTTATAGGCAGATCTTCAAGGACATGGGGCAGACGGATTTTGAAAACTTTTCGAGGTGGAAGATGGATGTTTTTGTGGGTACGTTTTACTCTTTTACGGTCAATAATTTTTTATCGAAAAAATCACCCACTGCCTTTGCACCATTGTTGAATAATAGCAACTTTTCCTCAGGCATCATCTTCCTTATTTTTGCGTGAATATTTCCATGACTGATATAAATTGTTCTTCCCTTTTCGTTTTCCATGTTGGGATATTTTCTATTGATAGTTTCCATCATCAGGTTACTTAAAGCACTCAGGTAATCTGAAAGTTTATTGATGTTATAAGATGGAATTGCAATGGAGTTTTTTTGTAATGAATCAATTTGCTCAGGCCGTTCCATTTTTAAGCCCAGGGTTTCTCTGTTAAATATTAAATCGGTGCACTCCAGTGGATTGAGATTAAATCTACAGGTATCAAAAATACTAATGGGGTAATTGCACAACATGCCACCATCCACAAAATAATTGATAAACGTCGTGGAGTCTTTCCGGTTTATTTTTTTATACTCGTTATCCAGAGCAATAGGTTCATAATACAAAGGGATACTGCCACTGATTCTTACAGCAAGCGCAATGGGCATGTCGGGCGTTTTTTCTACAGAAAATATTTCTAACTGTTGCTTACTGATATTGGTTGCTGTACAATACAATTCTTTGTAGATGTTATTTTGTAAGGCCAGATTATGTAAATCTTTAAAAGTTAAATCGGCATTACCAGTTTTAAATTTCACCAGTTGCTGCAACCATTTTTCAAAGTATTCTCCTTTGTAAATGCCAAAATCACTTTTAATCCTGTTGTATTTGCCCACAACGCCGTACCTGCCATCGTTAAATTGCTGTACCGGCAGTTCAAACATAATGCTGTCAATTTCTTTTGTAGTATAGCCTACACTTATCATCAGTGCTGCAATACTCCCCGCAGAAGATCCTGCCACTTTTTCAATATGCTTGAGTACACCTTTTTCTTCCAGGGTATTTAAGGCACCGGCATAAGCCAAGCCTCGTACTCCACCGCCTTCTAAAACCAAATTTTTGTAGGGGTAATTGTTTTGAGAAAAACAGTAAAGAGGGAAAAAAATAAGGAAAAAAATTATTTTCATCGAATGAAAATAAAAAAGGAAAAGTTTATCAAAAGTTAATTAACCATTAAATTACCATAGCCAGCAACACCTGCCAGGCTTCCTGCACTTTTCCGGCATCCAGCAAATCCTTGGCATAACGGTGTAATTCATTTTCCATTTCGTTGGGATCAATGGAGTAATACAGGATAATATTTTTCAATCGGTCGTCAGTAAACGTTGGGTCAACAGAAGGTAGTTCTTTCAAATTGCCCAACTGTCCAAGATTGTTACCGGATAAAATAGTGCTTTGCCGGATAGATGCCGGAAGGCTATCTATTCCAATTCCTAATTGAGTATTGGGCTTACCTACTTTAAATAAATTACTGCTGTCTACTTTGCAATACCAATCGCCACCAAGTCTGGCAATATGCTGTATTTTCTGTTGGTCAATTTTTCCTTCTTCATTTAGTATTGATTCGTTGATGTGCATCATCAATACTTCTGCTATTACCAGATTGCCGGCGCCGCCTGCTGTACCCAGTGGTTTTACTTCAATTACTTTACATTCAAGTTGAATCGGACTTTCTTTTACTCTGGGTGGTTTTACTAAAACAGATGGCTCTTTTGTAAACCCGGCTTTAATAAACTCATCTACAGCTTTTGGATATTCGCAACTGCTTAGGCTTACCTGCTGTACCATATTGTAATCACAAATATTAATCACCACTTCGGGTACTTCCAATACATTATCCAACGTATGTTTTGTTGTGTTGTCTCTTACTCTTCGTGCCGGTGAAAATATTACGATGGGTGGGTTAGACGAAAACAAATTAAAAAAGCTGAAGGGGCTGAGGTTAATATTGCCTTCTTTGTCAATAGTGGATGCAAAACAAACAGGTCTTGGAGCTATTGCATGCTGCAGATAGTTTTGTATATCAGCAGGCTTTAAATCTTTAAAATTGAGAACCATATTTTTAATTTATTATTCTTTTTCTTCACCGCAGCGTTAGGCTTTTTCACCGCAGAGAAAAGGAGAAAATGGAGTTTTCGCAGAGAGATATCTACCTCTGCTAACTCTATCCTCTGCGGTGAAAAAAAGCGGTGAATTAAAATTTATAAACAATTCTTTTAAATCCGTCTTTAAGCAAAGGAACATTGAAATTTATTAAATATGCAAGGCATTTATTGGAGAGTTTTAAATAGGTAATTACCTGTGCTGTAAAAATAGGAATCATTGCTTCTACAGATTTATTTTCAATTATAATTTCTTCTTCAACCAATAAATCTATTTCATAAGCTTTTCCTAAACATTCATCTTTGTAAACCAGCTCAACCGGTACCCTTGCTCTTACATACAACCCTCGTAATTCGATTTCTTTTTTCAATGCAATTTGATAAGCAGATTCAAGTAAACCAGGACCAAGTTCCCTATGAACAGCAATAGCGGCATCTAAAATGATCCCACCAATTTCATTCAATCTTTCTCTTGTCATAAAAAATGCTTTTAATTTTCACCGCAGAGAAGTGAGTTAGCAGAGTTTACGCAGAGACGAATAAAAAATCCTCTGCGTTAACTCCATTTTCTCCTGTTCTCTGCGGTGAAAATGCCGTGAAAAATCAAGGTTTCTTTAGCGCCAATATCGAAAAATCACTTTCATCTTTTACAATTGTATTACTCAATTTACCCAATCCATCAATTTCCATTTCAACCACATCGCCTTGCTGCAGCCATTGTTCTTTGTATTCAGGATCGGTTAGTTTACCAGTGCCATTCAGTTCTAAAAAACAGCCGGTGCCTACGGTGCCGCTACCGATAATATCTCCGGGATATAATGTAACGCCATAGCTGGCACGTTCAATTATTTCGGCAAATGTCCAGTCCATATCACCCACATTTCCTTCGCTTACCTGTACATTGTTAACCCAACATTTCATGGTTAAATTCCACGCTTTGCCGGTATGGTTTTCTTTACAGGGAATTTCAAATGCTTCCAGTTCATCCAATGTAACCAAAATAGGACCAATTACTGTACTAAAGTCTTTTCCTTTTGCAGGGCCCAGGTTTAACTGCATTTCTTCCATTTGCAATCCTCTTGCACTCATATCGTTCATAATCATCAGGCCGGCAATGTATTCATCTGCTTCCGCAGCAGGAATATTTCTGCCCGGCTTTGCAATTACAATAGCCGCTTCCAGTTCAAAGTCTAATTTTTCAAAATGATCGGGCATACACTCTATTTCGCCGGGGCCTTGTATGCTGTTGTGATTGGTAAAATAAAAAATGGGAAACTCGTCAAAAGCTGCAATCATATCTGCTTTCCTGTTTCTTCTTGCTGCAGCTACATGCTGTCTAAAAGCATAGCCATCCCTGCAACTCGTGGGGTGAGGTACCGGTGCAAGCAATGCAACCTGCTCAACTGGTAACGAAGAAATAGTTCTTCCCAATCCTTCTTTTATTCTTTTTTCAGCAGACAGTGCAAGGGGATACATATCTTCCCAATAATTTAAAAACATGGCCATGCTGATGGGAAGATCGGGATGCAGGGCATCGGTATCATATAATTTTCCATCTATTAATATGGCCAGTTGATCGTGTTCATCTTTTAGATAAGTAAGTAATTTCATCGCTGTTTATTTATTAAAGATTTCCAGACTTCTACAAAGTATTAAATGATTATTTTGATAATCTGCTTTGCTACGTTCATTTAAAATTTTTAGGTTAATAAAGATACGCCGCAAACGCTTCGCCGGCCTCAGAAAAAAGGCGTTAAGAAAATTTGAAAGGTTGGCGTTAAGAAATGAAATTGATGTTACTGATGTTCGGCTTTGCTATTGGCCCGTAAGTCACACCAAAGACCGGCTATATCCCGCTGTTGTGACTAATTTCATTTTAGCCAAACATTCAAATTTTTAGCCTTTTTTCTGAAGCCTTGATTTTTTTTGTTACTTTTTTGCATCAAGGCAAAAAAGTAAATAGGGACAACCTAATCGGGTTAAGCTTTTGCGGTCTAAGTTTACTATTCTATAAAATTTTCATTCAGTTCCTGTTCTACAAATTCCATCAGCACTTTAATTGTTTCAGGAGAAAAATCAAATTTCAACCCTGCGGTTTCGTACAATTGCGGCAACGTTACGGTGCCTCCTAATGCGAGTGCATTGCAATATTTATCCAACGCTTGCTGTGGGTTTTGTTTAAACTGCATCCACATGCCAATAGCGCCTAATTGTGCAATGCCATATTCAATGTAATAAAATGGCACTTCAAATAAATGCAACTGACGAAGCCAGGCATTGCTGCGGTAAGTTTCCAATCCGCTGTAATCAATAACGCCATCACTAAATTCATTCAATATTTCCACCCACTTTTCAGTGCGTTGTTCATTGGTATGGTTGCTGTTATTATACATCCAATGTTGAAATTTATCAATAATTGCAATCCATGGAAAAAGGGTAATTACTCTTTCCAGCTGGTGGTCTTTTGCCCTGCTTAATTCGCTTGCATCACAAAAAAATACATCCCAATGTTCCATGCTAAAAAGTTCCATGGCCATGCTGGCTACTTCAGCAATTTCCATAGGGTATTCTTTAAAGCCGTTAAGCGGTAACGGGTGCGATAAAAAAGAATGAATAGCATGGCCACCTTCATGAACCATGGTAGTTACATCATGCATCTGGCCGGCAGCATTCATAAAAATAAATGGGGCACCACTCTCAGCCAGCGGACAGTTGTATCCTCCGGGAGCTTTGCCCATCCTGCTTTCCAGGTCCAGGTGTTTAATGGCATTCATCTTTGTAAGACAATCACCAAAAAAAGGTCGAAGCCTGCTAAAGCACTCAATCGTTTTTTCTACCAGCTCATTGCTTGTTGTAAAAGGGTGCAACGGTTTTACTCCTTCCAGCTCTGCCTCTATATCCCATGGCCGCAAAGTATCGATCCCTAATTTTTGTTTTTTCTTTTCGTAAATCACTTTTACTAATGGCACTACATGCAGCTTTACCGCTTCATGAAAAGCGAAGCAATCTTCCTGGCTGTAATCAAACCTGCCCAATTCTTTAAACCGATAATCAGTGTAATTACTGTAACCTGCATTGGCAGCCACCTGGTTTCTTTTTGCCATCAACTGATTGAACAATTCGTTCAGCGCATCTTTATCCTGCAGTCTTCTTTCCTGTATTTTTCGGTAGGCATTTTCTCTCACAGCCCTGTCAGGATTTTCTAAAAATTTAGCGGCTTGCTGTAAGGTGTATTCCTGTCCATCAATTGTAACCGTCATCTTGCCACTGATTACACCAAAATGTTGTTGTAGTACCGCCAGTTCTGATTGTAGAGGAATATTTTCTTCACGAAAAAGTTCAATATTTTTTTTTATGCTCCGCAGATAAGTGAAATATGTTTTCTCCTCCAATGTATTTACCAGCGGATGGTTGATGAGTTTTTTATTCAACGCATCTGCATAGGGCTGAATGTGCGGCTGTATTTCGATACAGAAGAAATTGAAGGCATCTTCCAACGATTTATTGGTTGTATCGCAGGTCATTTTAATCTGCCGCCAGCAGGCATCTTCACTCACTACTGCTTCCAGTTCGCTCATTTGCAGCAGCCATTGTTCCAGGTCTTCTTTAGTGGCAATATCTTTTTCCAGTAAGGTCTTAAAAAACGGCTCAAGGTGCTGCCAGTCAGTTACCTCAAAATCTGCAGGAACAAAATGTCGTTGTAATTTTTGAATGTTGGCAGTATACATAAAAATAATAGCCCTAAAGGGGCTTTACCCCCAACCCCAAAGGAGGGGTTGGAGAATTAAAAATGTAGTTCGTCTATTTGTGGTTAGTGTAGGCCATCTTTACAAGCTAGCCTTATAGCTCCCCTTCAGGGGATGAGGATAGCTTCTTATGCCATCTTCCTCGGACTGTTAATCTTCTTTGGAGGAGCCGCCTTGGTAGTTACTTGTTTTGGCTCAGCTGCTTTTGCTTTTGGTATGGTTGCTTCGTGTGCGGCACCATCATGTTCCGGATTTTCAGATAATTTTATCTCCACATTATTTGCTACCAACTGGCTGTACCATTTAACCATTTTCTTCATATCGCTGCCATATACCCTTTCAAAATCCATGTCCGGATATACTTTCCCAAAGTAAGCTTTTACTGCTTTGGCATCGCCGGCATCAGGAAGCGCTTCGGTACTATTTTTCATAGCCGTAAGTACATCTACCAGGTTGACATTGTCATTTACCGTGTATATTTCCACACTCTCCAGGTGAGAAAAGCTATGCAGACGGGTGCTTACAAACTTACTGGTTTTATCTTCCAGTGAACGAACAACTCCACCATCTGATTTTGAAGACAATAGTTCATACAAACCACCCATTCCTGTAATAGACACCAATTTATTATATTCCATAAAAAATATTTTAGTGCTGCAAGATAAATGTTATACGGTAAAAATGATGTTGCTGATAAAGTTTAACAAAAATTGGATAGATGGGGTAAAATGCAGCGATAAAAATATGCGGCTCAACGCATATTACAAGTAACACTAAATGCAGCCTTTGTAAATAGTTTAAAATAAGATGGAATGCTATATTTATTTTTGAGAAATCTGAAATAAGTAATATCAAAAATCAATCTTAAATAACAATGAAATATAATCAATACATCAAAAAGTCGCCATTGGTTTCCGAAATTGGTTTGGGTGCCTGGCAATTGGGTGAAAACGCTGGCTGGAAGGGTATGTCTGAAAAGGAAGCTGTTGATATGGTTTGTAAAGCTATAGAATTGGGCGTTAATTTTTTTGACACAGCGCCTAATTACGGACGGGGAACAAGTGAGTTAAGACTCGGAAAAGCACTACAGCATTTCGATAGGAATAAGATAGTTATTAATACAAAATTTGGCCATCCTGCAACGGGCGGAACAAACTACAATGCCAACTACATCCGGGAATCGTTGGAAGGTAGTTTAGAAAGATTACAAGTGGATTATATTGATTCGATTATCCTTCACAACCCTCCTGTTGAATACCTTGATGGAAATAACAATTCGCATTATGAGCTATTTGAACGCTTAATAGAAGAGGGTAAAATCAATGCCTATGGCGCTTCGCTTGATACCTACAATGATATGAAGCTTTTGATGGACACTACAAACGCACAGGTTATCGAAGCCTTCTTTAATATCCTGCACCAGGATACCGCCCGGGCATTTAGTTTAGCGCAACAAAAGGAAGTTGGAATTATTGTAAAAATCCCGCTGGATTCTGGTTGGCTTTCCGGCAAATACAATGCTGAAAGTATATTTACTGATATTAGAAAACGCTGGACGAAAATGGATATTATTACAAGGAGTGGTTTGATAGAAAAGGTAAAAAATATTTTAGACCAGCAAAACATGCTGGCACAATCAGCCATATCATTTTGTTTGGCCTATGATGCCGTTTCAACCGTGATACCGGGCAATACTACCATTGCCCAGCTGGAAACTAATGTGGAGAGTGTGCATAAACCCATGCCAAAAGAAATTGTAAATGCGTTGGAAAATTTTTATCAGAACGAAGTGAAGCAGTTGAATCTTCCGTGGTAGATAAAAATTTAAATTTATGAAGTTAATGTTGCCAAACACGATATATAGTTTATTGCTGATTATAGCCAGCTTATTAAAATCCTCACTGAGTTTCTAGTCGTAGTTATTTACTAAATCAGCTGCATAAAATAATTGACAAACGAAATACAAACACGGTGTTTAAATCCTTGATAACAGATAATTTCTGACTTTGTATGAGTGGAGATTTTCGCCCTATAGAAAATAAAAGATCCCTCCGTGAAACCCGTGATAGGAATGCCATCTTTTGCACCAGCGGTGCAATCTATTTGTAGAAAATTCCTAAATTTAATGATCATTGCCCCGGAGGGGCAACCTGTAAAAAATAAAATTATGGGAGATACCTATACACAATTATACATTCAATTAGTTTTTGCAGTTAGAGGCAGAAAAAGTTTTATACAAAATTCATGGGAAGAAGAATTGTATAAATACATCACCGTTGTCGTGCAAAAAGATAAACATAAAATGCTCGCTATTAATGGAATGCCTGATCACATCCACCTGTTCGTAGGCCTGAACCCGGCCATCTCCATTTCAAACATGGTATTAGATGTAAAACGGGCAAGCAATAATTGGATAAATGACAAAGGTTTTATAAATGGCAAATTTTCCTGGCAGGATGGTTATGGCGCTTTTTCCTATGGAAAATCGCAGGTTGATCGTGTATGCAAATACGTGCTAAACCAAAAGGAGCATCATAAAAAACAAAGCTTTAAAACAGAATATACCAGTCTCCTGAAATTGTTTGGTATTGAATTTAAAGACGAATACTTGTTCGAATTTTATGATTAAGCCTGGGTCTAAACAGGTTGCCCCTCAGGGGCAAATCACCTTTTGCGTTGCAGTCTACAAACAGGTTACGCCGCTGGCGTAAATTTAAACAAACGGGTTTTAAACGCATTCACAACAATAACAAATAGCCCCATTGTGAAACCCGAAGTAACAATAAAATTCCTTGCACCAGCGGTGCAATCTCTTTGTAGAAAATCCAATATTTGATAATCATTGCCCCGGAGGGGCAACCTGTAAAAATAAAAAATAGTCGATAGACGGAAGATAAAAAAATGGCCATTTGGTTTGCTATTTACAAATAGGTTACCCTGCTGGCGTAAATTTAAACAAACGGGTTTTAAACGCATTCACACCAATAACAAATAGCCCCATTGTGAAACCCGACGTAACAATAAAATTCCTTGCACCAGCGGTGCAATCACTTTGTAGAAAATCCAATATTTAATAATCATTGCCCCGGAGGGGCAACCTGTAAAAATAAAGAATAGTCGATAGACGGAAGATAAAAAAATTGCCCTTGGGTTTGCTATTTACAATCTTGTTACGCCGGTGGCGTAAATTTAAACAAACGTGGTTTCGACGCATTCACAACAATAACAAATAGCCTCATTGTGAAACCCGACGTAACAATAAAATTCCTTGCACCAGCGGTGCAATCTCTTTGTAGAAAATCCAATATTTAATAATCATTGCCCCGGAGGGGCAACCTGTAAAAATAAAAAATAGTCGATAGACGGAAGATAAAAAAATTGCCCTTGGGTTTGCTATTTACAATCTTGATACGCCGGTGGCGTAAATTTAAACAAACGGGGTTTCACCGCATACACAACAAAAAAAAAGTGCCTTCCATAAAACCCCAATGCAAAAAATCGAAATACCCACTAACGAAAAAACGGTGTGCTCACTAACGAAAAAGGTCAAAAAACTAAAAGACTTAAAATTATTTATTTAGTGTAGCGAAGCAATACCACTATTAAAAACAATAACCCTTCAATTTTATAATACAATTCTTCTACCGCTTTGGGCGGAGCGTTTTGCTGCATCCAAAATTTCCATCACAATCATGTTGTATTTTAAAGACGACTGATCATCGGTGCCGGGTATTTTATTTTGTAAAACGGCTGTTAAATACGTTATGGCATCGTTGATGGGTGCAGGCAATGGGATTGCTTTTTTAGTCGCCGTAATATTCTCCCGCATGCGACTAACAATGCTGTCCCCATTTAATGCATGCAGGTAACCGGTTTCGCCAAACACCTCCAAATCCTTAATAGAAAACGGCCAATTCCAGGACGCTTCAATTTGCCCGGTAGCAGTTGGATACTCCACAATAATGCTGGCATCATCATCTACATTGGGATAAACAGCCGGCTTGTAATGCCTTACAATAGCGGTTACTGCAGTTGGTTTGGCGCCCTGCATCAACCAAGTCATCAGGTTGGCTCCGTAGCAGCCAAAATCATTTAAGGCGCCGGCACCATTTAGCACCGGATCTGTAAGCCAGTTTAAAAATTCGGGGCTGCAACCAATTTCTTTCGGTCCCTGGTGACCATCATGTGCAACTATTTTTTTAATGGAGCCAATTTGCTTCTGCCGGATGGAATTGTAAACATCCAAATACGAAGCATACCAGGTGGTTTCAAAATTGGTCAATACTTTAACATGAAATTTATTTGCCAACAGCTCCATGCGCTTTGCCTGCGCTAAGGTTGCTGCCAGTGGTTTTTCAACCATCACCGCAATACCGAGAGGAGCACAAATTTCAACGATGTCCACATGCTTTGCAACCTCATTGTAGCCCAATACAGCAGCTGGCTTTTTATCAATGACCAGCTTTTTAAGATCATTAAAAAACAGCGAATCGGGTAAATGATACCGCTTGCCAAACTTCTGCTGCAACAGTTTATCAGGCTCAACGATGCCAACAATTTTCACCTCGCCTTTATTAAATTGGTTCAATACGCTATGCACATGATCATGGTTTAAACCTACCACCACCACCCGCAATAGTTGCTGAGCCTGTATGCTTTCGACCATGCCTATCAACAACAATACCACCACCAGCTTTTGAAAATTTTTCAGCGTCATAATCAATCAAATTTATTTTAGGATTTGAAAGTACGACTATTGTTGCCACAACTTGTTGGTATGTAATTTTTGATTTCAATTTTTGTCGCGGTAGGGTTCTCAATGTTTAGGCAAAACAAAAGAGTACTACCGGAAAGCCCGCCAAAACAAAAGCTACCGGAATAGCCAAAACAGCATGCAAAATATGATGGGCTATCAGCGACAGTAAACTTATCAACTTCAGTACTGGCTATTAGTTGCATCCCGATAGCTATCGAAACTCACTCCGCTGCGCTACGTTCCGTGCTTTCCACTTCTATCCGGTATCTATTGAGCGGTGGTTTTTTATCCGATAGCTATCGGATTTGGCTTTTATTACGTTATCGGTTATTAGTTTCAAAAATATGGATTATTTTAGCTGCATTGCCGCAAGTACACAATAACAAGGTGCGGCTATAAAAGCGTTGGCTGTAATTTTTTCGGACCATTACAATCTATAGATGATTACATTTAAGAAAGACGACAAATTTGTTAAGGCAACCTACTCGACACGAAGTGATAATATTGATTGGTTGTATGAAAAATTTAAAGACGATGAAGATTATGATTTTCAAAAGACATTTACTTTTTCAAAAAAAGATTTAGTAAATGAACTTACTGAATTAGAAATTGAAGATTCGAAACAAATAAATCCTTTCGATGGAGTTAATCCCTTAGATTTTTATTTTGCTACACTTGTAAACGATTATTATCAAATCAAAAAAGGTGTCATTACAAGTAAGTTTGAAATTTTTATAGATAAAGAAATTGAATTCACAGATGAACTATTTGTAGCGGAAGGTAATCTATCAATCTTCAAAAGCATTGAAAATCTTATCGACGAAGACGTATATATTGGCGGAGACAACCCAAATGCTATAAGTGAAGAACATTATTACGGTTTGCTTAGTCAATTCCCAAATCAGTATGAAAAAAAATTATATGCAGATGCTAAAATCACAAGATTAATCAAAGAGTTCTTTTCAACTACTAAAGACATCGAGACAAAATTTCAGAAGTATTTAAACAAAAAACGAAGCCCAAAAGGAGAAAATTTAACTAAAATATTTAAAGAATCAGAGCTAATTAAATATGAAACTATTTTTGACAAACTAACTATAATGTTGGCTGATGAAAATAATTATAGTGAACATCAATGGCAAAAAGAGATACTTCAAATTGTGCTTTTACTCTATCCAAAATACATTACTGTATTTATGGAAGTCCCAGTAAATGCCGATGATATAAAACAAAAATTCCTTGACTTTTTATTAGTTGATGCCAATGGAAATACGGATATAATTGAAATTAAAAAGCCGTTTGAAAATTCAATTGTAACTGCCAGAGTTTATAGAGATAATCATATACCCTTAAAGGAATTATCAGGAACTGTTATGCAGGTAGAAAAATATGTCTATTATCTCAATCGTTGGAGTATTAAGGGAGAGAAATATCTAACTGAAAAATATAAGGATGAATTACCCGAAAATTTTGAAATTAAAATTACAAACCCAAGTGGTATAATAATAATGGGAAGGGAACATAATCTTACAAGTGATCAAAAAAGAGATTTTGAAGTAGTTAAACGAAAATATAAAAATGTGATAGACATTATCACATACGATAATTTAATCGAGAGACTTAGATTTACAATCGAACAAATAAAAAAAGTTTAAGCACGGAGAAATAAAACTACAGCCAACAATGCATTGGCAAAAGTCAGGGCTTGACATTGTAACATCGGCTGTACCTATCGGCTTTGGTTTGGGGCTGGACCGTTTTCTAATTACCTTTCATTTCAAATTAATATTTTCGTTTCAAATTTATCATCAGCACCGGGCGTTACCAGCAATGAATTCCCGGCCCTTCGCCAATGCCAAACGTTGGCTGTAATGCCTAAGAGTACTTTAAAGTTGCATAAGGTATTGATTCGGGGACGTTGATTATTCATCTGGAAGAAAGAATAATCAGCAGGATTAGCATATATCAACGAAATTTGTTTACAAGTAACAAAGGATACAAAATTTTATACCTTGAAATATTTATTTTTGACTATACTGCTAATAAATTTGAGTATAAAGGGGTTTAGTCAGTTAGATTTAAAAGGCACATATTCAATCGCTGCTATTTGTAAAGACGGAGTGGTGTTGGCTGCTGATTCAAGAGGAGCATTCCTACGAGCAGATACTTCTATTGCTTACTTTGACAGCATCCAAAAGGTTTTCACCGTAAGAAACTGTCTGCTAAGTATAGTTGGATTAATTGCTTTTGGCGATAAGTTTGTTTCTTACTACGTAGATGAGTTTGAAAAAACACTTAAATCAGACATATCACCTGACAGTTGTATAACATTGTTTCTTGTTTATCTCTCTCAATTTCCTGAAATCAAAAATGCCGTATCAAGGATAAATATATTATCAGCAGGGTATAAAGATGAACACCCAATAATATGTTTTATTGTTACTAAAACAGGGTTGGGTAAATGTGCCGTTGATAGTGGAATTGCAATACAGGATAGGAAAATAAATTTTGGGAAAGGAACTAAATATGACGAGGAATATTGTATCTCCCATTCCTGTAAGCAAGTGTCTAAGATAATTGAAAAGGAAATTTTAAATTATGCAAAAAATGAAAATAAGACTAGCTCAATTGGAGGAAAAATCAGCATAGTTTGCATCTTAAAAAATAAAAATATTAATTGGATCAAAAATAAACCAACAAAGCAAAGGTGGAAAACTAAGAATGAATTTATATCTGACTATAATAGTGGGAAAATAAAAGTCACGTTTTTTTCTGCGGATGCAAGAGAATATCTTAAACAAAATCTTAGTTTAAACAACTGACGACAAGAAACGTGGCACTAACAGCCAACAAAGGTTGCTGCGAGCAGGGCGTAACGCTGTTAACTTCGGCTGCGAGCCGCTATCAGCTTTGGTTCCAGCAGGACAAGCATCTTTGAATTTTTGTTTGTAATCTTTTACTTTTATATCTTTTTTCATCAGCGGTTGGGGGCAGACACAGCAATGAATTCCCTACCTGCAGCAATACCCGACCGTTGGTAGCAATGCGTAGGACAGCCCCGCTTTTAATCGAAAAGTATAATGAAATTTTGCTATTTTAAAACACTGTATACACAAATTGACTAAAATTATGAATAAAAGAATTTTACAAATCATCACAAGTATTTTCGGGGTCGTGTCAATAATGATAGGGCTTGTGGGTTACACGGGTTTAAAAGATCCGATATATGGCGACCTTTCAAAAGTTAATAATATTTTACTTGACAGCAACCTGCGGTTTTTTAATGGCATTTGGATCGGAATCGGAGTGGCACTTTTAAGCACCGTTAAATGTATTGACGCCGAAACAAAGCTTTACAGGGTTATTTGGCTATGCATATTTCTTGGCGGCATTGGAAGACTTTTATCAATAATTTTTGGAGGGGCTCCACCGGCTGCATTTATTGGATTTACAATTTTTGGAATTGCAGGAGCGCCATTATTTATTTACTGGCAAAGCACAATAGCAAAAGCTAAATAATGGGATACATAAAAGAGCCTAAAGGTGTTGACTTTATTATTCAAAGCAAACCTTTGACAGATGAAGAAAGAAAAGTGATTAGCAAATTAATTCAAGATTACAAAGCAAAACATGCTGACAAAAGTTGTAAGAAAATCAAGAACTACTTCATCAAAACAAAAATTATTGGCTTGACAAAGAAGCACAGCCATTATCGTTTCGGCAGCGGTTGAGGGCGGACGATTTTCAAATGGCAAGGAAAACAAATGAAAGTAGATTTTACTACAAACGGAACGAATAGTTAAATATTGAAAAGAAGAAATGCCCGAGCAACAAAACATAGACTACAAACAAAGCTGGCACGATGATTATCTGAAATGGGTTTGCGGTTTTGCCAATGCACAAGGCGGTGTAATATTCATTGGCAAAGATGACTATGGTAGCGTAGTTGGCATTGGAGATTGCAAAAAACTGATGGATGAAATACCCAACAAAGTGAAAGACCTGATGGGTATTTTGGTAGATGTAAACCTGCTTGAAGAAAGTGGCTTGTACTATCTTGAAATAATTACACAGCCTTATGCTGTGCCTATCTCTTTACGTGGAAGATATTATTACCGTAGCGGAAGTACCAAACAGGAATTGATTGGCGCAGCACTCACCGATTATTTACTTCGTAAAAGTGGTAAGACATGGGATGAGGTTAGTGAACCCACAGCTACACTTGATGATATTGATGATACCAGTTTAAAATCATACATAGCAGGATCAGTTCATGCCGGCAGAATTGCAGATGTGGAGGGGTTGAGCAAAGCAGATTTAATTGCCAAACTTCGGCTGACAAATGATAACGGAAACATTAAAAGAGCAGCAATTGTTTTGTTTGGAAAGAATCCGGCGAAGTTTTTCAATAATTGTGTTGTAAAAATTGGCCGCTTTGGTAAAGACAGCAGTGACATTAAATTCCAGGAGACAGTGGAAGGCAATATTGTTTATTTATTGAAGGAAGTGCTGGAACAACTAAACCGAAAATTTTTTACCCGTGCTATTTCATTTGAAGGTATGCAAAGGATTGAGAAAGGCGAATATCCTATTGCAGCGCTTCGAGAAATGTTGCTCAATGCTTTAGTCCATAGAAATTACTTAGGTTCTTCGGTGGTGCAGATGCGTATGTTTGACAACCACTTTAATATCTGGAACGAAGGCGAATTACCTGCCGGCATTAGTTTGGATTCACTCAAGCGGCAACATCCATCACGACCAAGAAATTTATTGATTGCCGATGTATGTTTCAAAGCTGGCTACATTGATGCGTGGGGAAGCGGCACATTAAAAATTATAAGCACCTGTAAAGAAGCAGGATTACCCGACCCTGAAATTATTGAGCAGGACGGCGGCATATTGGTAACCCTGTTTAAAAACAAGTATAGTGCAAGCCAGTTGCAGAAATTGGGATTGAATGAGCGGCAGGTAAAAGCGGTATTGTATGTGGTGGAACAGGCAAGTATTACAAATTCAAAATATCAGAAGATAAATTTTGTTGGCAAAACAATGGCTACATTGGAACTACAGCAATTAGTTGTCAAAGAGTTCCTAAAACAGACTGGTTCAAAAGGGCGTGGTAGTAAATATGAACTGAAAGAGTAATTGGCCACTAATTAGCCGCTAATTGACGAGCTGCTAACTTTTTGTTGAACGACTCGAACGACTTATGAAGGACTCATAATTGCATCAATCCGAGGTTGGCTCGGTTGGCTCAATACATTGGCGACTCCTATCACGAAGAGAAATATGGATGAAAATTTCCTCAATCAAATTCAAATCTTCAAATCTGTTTTCAAAGGCAGAGAAGATGTATTTGCGATTCGTTGGGAGAAAGAAACTAAGAGTGGTTATATGCCTGCCTATTTCTATGACCCGTATATGTATCGGGCTCATAAAATAAAGGGTGGAACTTTTCAGAATTATAAAGACAAAACTTATCTTAAACTTACTGATAAAGAAATTGTAAAGCATCTAACCGGTGAACAACTTATCGGCATTTATCCTCTGCTTTCGGATAACTCGTCATGGTTTTTAGTTGCTGATTTTGACAAAGAAAACTGGATAGCCGAAGCCAAATCATTTATAAAATCTTGTGAGGCTAAAGGACTTCTTGCATATTTAGAGCGTTCCCGTTCGGGAAATGGTGGCCATGTTTGGCTATTTTTTGAAGAACCTTATCCGGCAATCAGGAGCAGGAAAATTTTCATTTCAATACTTGAGCAGTCAGGGGCATTTTCAATTTTTGACAAAAGTTCAAGTTTCGACCGGTTATTTCCTAATCAGGATTTTCTTTCGGGAAAAGGGTTAGGAAACCTGATTGCCTTACCACTTTTCAAAAAGACTTTTGGACGACATTCTAATGAGCAAAGATTTTAAACATTCACAACAATTAAGATCTTTAGCAACCCGACATGAAGGAATACATCTAAAAATCAGATTTGTGTTAAGCCCTTTTTCATTCGTATTTCTATTATCAGGCGAACAACAGTTCCATATTATTTTAGAAACCCTTGACACGGAGGAAGCCACTTATTTGTGGCATACCGATAAAACTAAACAAGCCCTTATTAGTAAAGTAAAAGAAATTGACCAACAGCTAATCATAATTCGTAACAAAGGCAGACAAGTATTTTTAGAAACAAATCCGGACGGCTTTTCAAAAATATTACATGACTATTCAGACAAAAAGAAAGGGTTTATTATTTGGAAAGATTTATTAGAAGAGCAAATTGTATAACACACAAAGCCAATAATTGCACCATAACTTAAGGAAAATAGGCGAAGTCTCTAATAGCCAACGCCACAAGGCAAGCACATTGGCAGGCTCACAAAACCCACAGCACAGAAGCTAACCTGCAAAGAGCTTGCCTTCTGCTCGGCTTGGGCAACAGTCTGCGGTAGGACACAGACTCACATTGTAGATGACCGAGGAGAAGGGCGAAAGTACAATAAAAGGTTTTGCAATATTGGTGCAGGTCGTTGTTATCTTAATCATTAACATGGCAGTCCGCCGCGGCGGATTCGGACAAACATCGGTAGGCGTTTACAGGTTATCTTGTACATTTGTTTTTCATCCGATAGCTATCGGGTCGGCAGTGTTTGTGGGCGGACGATTTCCAAATCCACCAATCGCCAAGCCCTGTTCGTTAGCGGCAAAGCTTAGAAAAAACCTACACAAATAGACAGACAAATAGGAAATGAAATTTTTTATAGAAACAGAAAGACTTATTTTAAGAGAAATATTACCAACAGATGAAAATGGACTTTTTGAATTAGACAGCAATCCAAAAGTTCACACTTATTTGGGAAATAATCCCGTTGACAATACTGACCAAATTAGAGAAGTTATAAAAAAAATACAACAACAATATAATGTTAATGGTATTGGACGATGGGCAATAATTGAAAAGGAAACAAACATTTTCATTGGTTGGACGGGACTAAAATTTGTAACGGAAGCTATAAACAATCATATAAATTTTTACGACCTGGGATATAGACTCATTGAGAAATATTGGGGTAATGGAATTGCAACAGAAACGACAAAAGCAACATTGCAATATGCATTTGAAAAATTAAATTTGGTAGAAATTTATGGTATGTGCGACATCGGAAATATTAGTTCGAAAAATGTCTTAGAAAAGACAGGCTTGAAATTTATAGAAACTTTTGACTTAGACGGAATTAAACACAATTGGTTTAGAATTTCAAAAGATGAATGGGTCAACAAATAAAGTCTAATGAACAACACGAATTGGTTTGGCAATAGTGGGGCAGATTGTTATTTTCATTCTTACTAATTTAGCTTCGGTTACGGGTAGTCAGTTGGCCAATTCCCCAACTGCAGCAATACTCTAACTTTGTATGTACAAGGTTACCACACAGTAGTCAGTAAAAAAATATTTAAGTAATGCACAAAAACGAAAGAGTAGTAACAAGAACCGTTGTAATTCCTGATGACTTAGAAGCCGTTAGAAAACTATGGTTTGACTATTTAACTTGGGGTAATGACAGAATGCAAGAACTCTATGCTGTTCACCCTCATAATCCCAAAGAAGCGGTTGAACAAGACATTGAACAGATCAATAAGTTTCAGCCACCTTATGGACAATTAATCCTAGCCATTTATGACGGTAAAGTATGCGGACTTGGAAGTCTAAAAAGTATCAATCCTGAAATCGGCGAAATAAAACGGATGTTTGTTGACCCGGCTTTTAGACAAATTGGGGCAGGACAAGCAATACTTGAAGGACTTCTAAATGAGGCAAAAAAAGTTGGTTACAAAAAAGTTCGGCTTGACAGTCCCAAGTTTATGGAAGCTGCTCACTCGTTATATAGACGTTTTGGGTTTCGTGACATTGAAGCGTATCCAGAAATGGAAATCCCGGCAGAATTTAAGGACTATTTGTTGTTTATGGAATTAGATTTAACTGTCGGCAATAATTAAATACGAAAGAAAAAGCCCGGCAGCCAACAAAACTTGCTGCATTGGGGGCTGGTTGAAACAATCCACAGCAGTACATATCCTGGCTATATATCCGGCGGACTGAAACAAACTTTAAATTATTTCGAACAAAAGGAGTCTTATGGATTCATAGCAACAAAAGAGCTAAATGATATTTATAATATTTTTACAGCAAAATACTCAGATATTTTAGAACAGAAAGACGGAATAAATTCAAAACCAAAAATAAAAAATGGTTTAGACACAAATGCAAACAGCCAATTTCAAAGTCTTGCAAAAGATAAAGACATGAAAGAAATAGGTCATCGCCTTTATGATCTTTACTGCATTTATTCAAAATATGACCATTTTGGGTTTTTATTTTTTGAAGTAAATAATTCTGAAAAAGAAGTTAAAAGTGACAGATTTTCGCTTCAATTAGCATGTTTGTAAACCACTATGCCAACTTGTGTGATTTGCTTCAAAGAGTAACTCCTAACAACACAATAATTACCAATATATTTCAGTCTTCGAAAAATTACTTAGATAATAAGCACACCCTATAAAATAGGATTCGCAGCAGCATTGGCATATTATAAAGATATTTTTGTATCCCGCCAGTGGCTTTGCTTTACCATTATGTTCTTCACCATTCACCATTGACGATTCACCACCACCCATTCCCCATTTCGTTATCTTGCATGCAGATGATGCAGCAACAAAAACAAACCCCTCAGCAGGCCTTTGCAAAAATTAAGCAGTACTGTGCATATCAGGAGCGTTGCCACAGCGAAGTAAAAGAGCGGCTGTATAGTTATGGATTATTGAAAGTGGAAGTAGAAGAAATACTGAGCAAACTGATAGAAGAAAATTACCTGAACGAAGAACGTTTTGCCATTCAATTTGCGGGCGGAAAGTTCCGGATAAAACAATGGGGCAAAGTGAAGATTAAATATGAGTTAAAGCAAAAATGGGTAAGTGATTATTGTATAAAAAAAGCGCTTTCGTTAATTGATAACGAAGCGTATTCAAAAACTCTATACAAATTAGCAGACCTGAAAATAAACTCCCTCAAAAGCGAAAAAAATATTTTCATTAAAAAAAAGAAACTACAAGATCATTTATTAATGAAGGGCTTTGAATTAAACCTGGTAAAGGAAATTGTTGCGGATTTGTAAATATTTGTACAATTTTTACAGAGCATATTTTCGCTTCTTATTATTTTAATTTTACGATAGAATCTTAAAAACTATTTGAGTTAATTAAGATATTTATCATATAAAACCTGACGAGGTTATTGCGTTCATTAACTCATCCATTTTCTAAACCATTAAAATAATTTTCTACTGGCCCACAAACTGCTTACTATTGCAGTTGTTACAACAGGTATACTAATTTTACAATCACCAACCGGATATGAAAAAAAATACTTACAACTGGCCTGCTAATGTTAATGTGCCAACCTGTGAAAAAAAACTTTATCAATCAATTGCTCACGGAGATACCATCACCGATGAATATTACTGGCTAAACGACTATTTTAAAAAGGGGCCCGATAGTGATAAAGTGGTGGATTATCTGATTGCGGAAAATACCTATTTTGATTCCATGATGGCAGGTACCCAGCCCTTGCAGGCAGCGCTGTACACAGAAATGAAGGCAAGGATTAAGGAGAAAGATGAAAGCGTACCCGTTTATAAAAACGGCTATTTTTATTATACCCGTGTGGTGGAAGGCAAAGATTATTTTGTGTATTGCAGAAAGAAAAGTTCACTGGAAGCAGCGGAAGAAGTGTTGCTTGATGTAAATGCCATGGCAGAACGGTATAGTTATTTTTCAGCAACAGGATTTGCGGTAAGTATGGATAACAAGCTGCTGGCTTACGGTATTGATACCGTATCAAGAAGACAATATACTATCCATGTAAAAAACCTCGAAACCGGTGAAATACTAAAAGATGAAGTGGGGAATACAGAGGGGGATCCGGTTTGGAGCAATGATAATAAAACTTTTTTTTACAGCTCCAAAAATGCCGTAACGCTGTTGTCAGAGAAAATAAAAAAACATCAACTTGAATCCGATGCAACTGCTGACATTACAGTGTATGAAGAAAAGGATCAAAGTAATTATATTGGGGTAAGTAAAACAAAATCAAACAAATTTATTGTTATCACATCTCAGGGTACATTGTGTAGCGAAGAGCTGTGGCTTGATGCCGATAAACCTGCCGATGCTTTTACCGTTTTTCAACCAAGGATAAAAGATGTATTGTATGAAATTGACCATGCAGATGATACCTTCTTCATCAGAACAAATCTTAATGCAAAAAACTTTAAAATAGTTACCTGTACCGAAACCAACACAGACAGCAGCAACTGGAAAGATTATGTAGCGCACCAGGCCGATGTGCTGATACAGGGCTTTGATTTGTTTAAAAACTTCATCGTTATCTCCGAAAGAAAAAACGGGCTTACACAAGTTCATTTACATAACAGGAAAGATAACAGCAGCCACTTTCTTGCTTTTGACGAGCCTGCTTACCTTGCAAGTGTAGCCAGGTTACCTGATTATAATACTGATATAATGCGGTTCAATTATACCTCACTCACCACGCCCAATTCGGTGTATGATTACAATATGTTTACCAAAGAAAAAAAGCTGATGAAGCAGCACGAAGTATTGGGAGGATTTAACAAAGACGAATACAGCACGGAGCGTTTATTTGCAACAGCAAAAGATGGTACCGAGGTACCCATTTCCATTGTTTATAAAAATGGATTTGTAAAAGATAGTAAGGCGCCTTTGTTGCTGTATGCATACGGGTCCTACGGCATATGTATTGATGCTGCTTTTAACAGTTCCCGGTTAAGTTTACTAAACCGGGGTTTTGCATTTGCCATTGCACACATACGTGGTGGTGAGGATTTGGGCAGGTATTGGTACGAAGACGGCAAGATGCTTAAAAAGAAAAATACTTTCAGTGATTTTATTGATTGTGCCGAATACCTGTTGGCCAATAAATACAGCAGCGCAGCGCATCTGTATATCAATGGCGGAAGTGCAGGTGGTTTGCTGATGGGCGCTGTTGTAAATATGCGCCCGGAGTTGTTTCATGGAGTTGTTGCCGCGGTTCCCTTTGTGGATGTGATCACCACCATGAGCGACCCAACTATTCCACTTACCACCAACGAGTACGATGAGTGGGGTAACCCAGCCAATAAGGAAAATTATTTCTACATTAAATCCTATTCTCCTTACAACAATGTGGAAAAAAAGGACTACCCCAATATGCTGGTAACAACCGGCTTGCACGATAGCCAGGTGCAATATTTTGAGCCGGCAAAATGGGTGGCCAAATTAAGAGATTACAAAACAGATAACAATATTTTATTGCTGCATACAGATATGGAGGTTGGTCATGGTGGTGCAAGCGGTCGCTTTAAATCGTTAAAAGATGCAGCAAGGAATTATGCATTCTTTTTAGCGTTGGAAGGGATTTTGGAATAGTAGTTTCTGATAAATTTTGATACAGTAATTTTCCTGTAAACTGAAATTGAATTTGCTACTGATGAATCTTTTTTCAATTTATTGGCAGCTCGTTTTTTTGGGAACCAGCATTGGTTCTTTGTGCGGCTCCGGTTGTGTCACTCACTTGTACGGCATCTTTTCATAGCAACCTTTCTCAACATTTTCGTAAATTTTTAAACTTCGATTATACAAAATATTGACTTTTTATGCAGGTATAATTGAAGGTTGGAAGTTATGTTAATTTTTTAGTTACAGAACCGGGAAAGGATGTTGGTAATCCTTTTCACGAAAATTTTTTGCTGTAATTTCTTTAATGTTTATCCGTAATCAA
>JBBQEA010000041.1:0-29208 GCA_038320245.1 Chitinophagales bacterium
AAACCGAGTTGGTAGCGTACTTTATCTGCCTGATTTTATACATTTTGACCCCTTAGGTCAGCAAATTAGCATTTTTAGAAACTTAAATAATACATTATCAACTATTTATACTTTAAATAAAATAGGGGCGGACAAGTCGGGAGTCATATGGTTGATAAATAAAAGTGAAGAAAATAGTTGAATTAATGTAAGGGTAAATCAAAATTAACCCAAAGAAAAAAGGAGTCCATTTTTTAAATGATCTCCTTTTTTTCTACTGCCGCTACTCCAATTATTAAATTATTTTCCGGGTATTGACGGTCTTACTTCTATCTTACTCGGCAAGGTTCGTGGGTTCATTTCCAATAGATCAAGCACCATCTCACCAATGTCTTCAGGCTGTATTTTCCATGCATCCGCATCGGTGGGAACATGGTTAGCAAAATGGGTAGCTACAGAACCAGGCATGATGGTAGTAACCTTAATACCGTATTGCCGAAGGTCCAGCATGATAGCCTGTGAAAATCCTACCAGTCCAAATTTACTGGCATTATAACCCGAAGCAGTTGCAAAAAAATTGGCACCAGCCAGGCTGGAAATGGTGATGATGTATCCCTTGCTTTGCTTCAACGCATCAAGACTAGCTTTTACACTGTTAAACACACCGGTAAGATTGGTATCAATCATTTCTTTCCACGCTTCTTCAGTAAGGGTTTCGATAGATGCAAAATGGCCTACGCCTGCATTGGCTACCAGCACATCCAGTTCACCAAAATGAGCTATTGTTGCTTTTACAGCAGCTGTTTCTGATGCCAGCGAACTTACATCCGATTGCAAGGCCAATACCCTCGAAGCATCATCCGTTAAAGATTTAGCCGCCTCTTGTGCTGCCTCCAGCGTACGGCTAGTAATGGCTACCCGCATGCCATTGTCGATTAATATTTTTGCAATGCCATATCCAATGCCTTTGCTTCCGCCGGTAATGTAAACGACCTTATTGTTCAGCTTATTCATGATAAAAAAATTTTGATTGAAAGATTTTTTAAATGCCGGCAACATGCGCCGCTTATATAGATGCAAGGTAACCCAATCTTATTATTATTGTAAAATACAAACAACTAGATCTTTTTTTTTGCTACATTTCAGTTTTATTATTGTTGTATTATTGAGTTCAAATACCAGCATGTAGCAGCCGCTTCCACTAACTGCTACCCATAAAAAATTACTGTCAAATTTTTTAATGTATGTACCTTACTGCAAAATATTATAGCATATGGCAGTAACTTTTACCAGCAATAAAAACAGCAACATTATTTTGCACATGCATCCGTTGCAACGGATATTGTTGAGCCTTAGCATGTCGCTGCTGGTTTTCTTTTTCATCCGCAACAGCCAGCTAGGCGGGGTGTTGATAGCAACAATAGTTTGGGAAGTATTTGCACTTTCGTTTATTATTACCAGCTGGATCATTTTTTTTAAACTGCCGATTGCTGATATTGAAAAAAGGGCCAATAAGGAGGACGGAAGCAGATTCTTTGTTTTGGTAAGTATCCTGATAAGTTCCTTCGCCAGTATGGTTACCGTTTTACTCCTTATGATTTCTAAAGATAAGTTACCTGGTCATGAAACAACTACAGCTATCGTTGCAGTGATGGGTATTATGATGAGTTGGGTACTGGTACATACTATATTTACTTTTCATTATGCCCACTTATATTATTTTAAAGAGATGGATGATACAACAGTTGGTAAGCCGCTCGATTTTCCGGGGAAAACAAAACCAGACTATCTGGATTTTGCATATTTTTCTTTTGTTATTGGCATGACGTTCCAGGTTTCAGATGTAGAAATACCCTCCCGTACCATCCGCAGGACTGTATTGGCACATAGCCTATTGTCTTTTGCGCTAAATACATTTGTCGTAGCGCTTACCATCAACTTAATTGCCGGGTTAAAGCATTAGACTGAACACGAATAACTTTTTAATTTTAATGCCTGATTTTAATACCCGGCTAAAAAAATAATTATCTCAAAAAAGATTTTCATCTTGCCATACCAATTGAACCATGTTTGTTTGGAACCAATTCAAATATTCTATCCGGCAATAAACCAGCTTCCTGCCTATGAGACACGTATATAATTGCCGTATTGGTTTCTGCGGAAATTTTATTTATAAGACTGGTAAAAAGCATTGCATTTTCATCATCCAATCCTGCTGTAGGTTCATCCAAAATGAGCAGGGGCGGATATTTTACCATGGCCCTTGCAATTAATACCATCCGCTGCTGAGCCAACGATAAAAAACGGAAAGGTTGCTTCCTTATTTCATACAAACCAAGTAGCACAAGCCATTGGGCGGCCAATTTTATTTGTTGTCCGGATGGTAATGTATATAAGCCAATGGAATCAACAAAACCAGATAGCAACATCCGTTCGGCAGAGTCCATTCTTGGAAATTCTCCAGTAATGGACGAGGTGAAATAACCGATATGCTGCTTGATATCCCAAACAGTTTCGCCGGTTCCTTTTTTTTTGCCGAAGAGATACAAGCGCTGTCCATAACCTTTGGAACTGTCGCCAATAATCATAGAAAGCAACGTAGTTTTTCCAGAGCCGTTGGGCCCAGTAAGCTGCCAAAATTCGCCCTGATTTATTTCCCAGCAAATATTTTGCAATATAGGCCGCTCATTAAACTGAATAGAAATGTTCTCCATTTTCACCAATGTATTTTCCAATACAGCAGGCGTTTTAATAGGTGGAGGAATAACACCGGCAAAATGAAACTGCTTACCGGCAGATTGCATAAAAACTTCTCTCGGTTGTTCATTTATTATAGCTCCGTCAGCTAAAGTAAAAACGGTATCAATAAAAGGCAAACAATCATTTTTACGGTAGATCAATTGAATAATCAACGTGTGAGTTGATACCTGATTAAGCGCTGCAACAATGGTTTGCTGTCCGGCAATATCCAGGCTCTCAAAAACATTGTCAACAATAATGTATTCCGGATTTGCCGTAAGTATATGTTGCAGCAAGGCCCTTCGTTGTTCACCGCTCGAAGAAGTAGTGAGGGAATGTCGGTTGCTTGTTGGTACTTCAAAATGACCATGCAATACCTCTTCTTTCACCAATTGCCGGATGGCGATAGCTGAGAATAATGCGCCCTTTTTTTTCTCAAGGCCATTGGTAAAAAAATAATTATTACCATTTACGATATCTTCCACCAGCCTAGTTATGTTTTCCTCTGCTGAAATATAAATTGCAAAATGTTTTAATGGTTGCATATTTTATCGAAAGTAAAACACTGCATTCTAATTGTAATAAAATTTTATTTGTTTCAGGGTTCCAATGAATTGTAGCCAGGTAATGATTTTTAGTCTGCCAGGTAATTACGAAATACAGAAAATGGCTACCCATTTACTTGCATCTGGTCAATCTTATTTGTAATTTTCTTACCCTTAAAAAAATTACTAAAACTTTTTACAATGAAAAAACACACTTTAGAACAGCCAACACACCGGCGTGAATTTATAGGTGCATTGGCTTCCGGCGCCGCAGCCTTTGGTGCAGTTTCGCTAGCATTTCCATTACAATTAAATGCAGAACACATCAAAGAAAACAAGGGGATTTCATCTGAAGATCCTGATGCTTGGTTCGCAAAAATAAAAGGCAAACACCGCATTGCTTTTGATGCTACACATCCTAAAGAAATATTCCCTTTTGCCTGGCCAAGAGTTTTTTTGCTTACCAATGAACACACCGGATCACCTGAAAAAGATTGTGGAGTTGTTGTGATATTAAGGCACAACGCTATACCTTATGCTTTTGAAGACAGGTTATGGGATAAATATAAATTTGGTGAACATTTTAAGGCTGATGATCCCGCTACTAAAACCGCAGCTTCACGTAACCCTTTCTGGCAACCAAAAAAGGGTGCTTTTAAAATACCGGGAGTTGGAGAGGTAGCTATTGGCATTAATGAATTACAAAATAGTGGTGTTCTATTCTGTGTATGTGAAGCCGCAATTTTGGTAAACAGTACAGTTGTAGCTGGTAAATTAGGTTTAAACCCCGAAGACGTTAAAAAAGACTGGATGGACGGCTTGCTTCCTGGAATTAAGCCTGTACCTTCTGGTGTTTGGGCAATTGGAAGGGCACATGAACATGGTTGTGCTTACTGTGCTGTTGCCTGATAAAAAAGACGAAAAATAAATGAGTGAAAGCTTTACAGAAAGCTACTGCAGCTTTCACTCATTCAAACTCAACACTTGAAATAATAATAAGCTGTATTGTACCCAAGTTGAATCTATTAGGAGAATCTTTTAAAATGCCGGCCTTTGTAAATACAGTATTGGTAGCCCGCTACTACCATTTGGAGATAGTTAAGAAAAAAGAAGACATGAGAAATAAGAATGATTTTGAAAATGGGTGTTTTCGGGGTTTATAAAAAGCGCCTGTTATTACTTTGATATTTTATTCCACATTACAAATGGGCTGGCATAGTATTTGTTAAAAGTTACTGTTACTTTAGAGAAGCATTCCATTATCGAAACTACTCAATTCAATTAGAGAAGTAAAATTGAATCCTATCTTTTGAAGAATCTACAAACCTAGACTCCACTTTTTTTTCAAACCTAAATTACTATGAAGTTTTATAACAAACCAACGTTTGTTTAAAGCTAAATAACTGGCATGCTTAATAAAATAATAATAGGCTGCAAGCAGAATCTTTATAAAAAATAATTTTTTCCTCAAACTAGCATTGATTATAGATTTTAACCTGATTTTAAAGACAAAAAGATTAATTAAACGAAATGAAAACAACCAATTTTAAACTTTGCAGAAGATTTAAAAAAAGACAGGTTATTAAGAACTACTTTTTCGCATTTTTACTATTTATCGCCACTACAACTCAGGCAAAAACATATTATGTTTCTGAAACAGGCAATGATGGTAATGATGGTTTATCACCTGCAACTTCCTGGCAAACTATTGTAAAAGTTAACAGTGTAAAATTTAAATCAGATGATAGGATATTATTTAAACGCGGTGACACTTTTTATGGTGGGATTATTATAAAAAGTGACGACCTTAACTTCGGAGCATATGGTACAGGCTCAAAACCTGTAATCACCGGCCTTTCAACGGTTACCGATTGGGTTAATTTAGGTGACAATATCTGGGAAGCCCCCGTTACCAATGTAAAAAGCGGGGTTAATTTAGTATTACGTGATGAAACAATACAGCAGATAGGAAGGTATCCAAATAGAGATGCAGAAAATGGCGGATATCTTACTTATACGGCCTCATCAACTAATTCAATTACAGTACCTGGGCTCTCTTCAACTACCGACTGGACGGATGCTGAGGTAGCTATCAGGCATAACCGTTGGGATATTACCAAACAAAAAATTAAACGGCATTCAGGAAATGAATTGACATTTACCGCAGAGCCAGAAGCGCCCAGATTAAATTACGGTTGCTTTTTTCAGCGAGATGCAAGAACATTGGATGAGGATGGTGAGTGGTGGTACAATGACAAGGAGGATAAATTAAGAATGTATTTCACTTCCAATAACCCCAATTCATTCAAAATACAAATTGCAACCGTTGATACGCTATTTAAAAATAGACATTTTAATAATTTAACCATAACCGATTTAGCTTTTTACGGTTCTGGTAAAAGAGCAATCTGGACAAATGGTGGTACTGGAATCAGCATTAAAAATTGTGACGTAACTAATAGCGGGGCTGAAGCTATTACCTGTTTGTATTCTATCGATGTTACCATAGACAATTGCAGAATAAAAAATAGTTTAGGCTCCGGTATACGGGTGTTAAATAATGACAAAAAAGCCTCCAATGCGGAAGTGAAAAATTGTATAGTTACAAATACTGCATATATAGCCGGGATGGAAACAAGTGGTGATTTTAATTCCGGTGCCGGTATTGCCTGCGAAAAAGGAGATGGTATAACCATACATAATAATACTGTTACAAACTCGGGCTATGCTGGTATTTCATGGCAGGGTGATAATGTTAGTATAAAGTATAATTTAGTGAATATATTTTGTACACAAAGAGATGATGGTGGCGGTATTTATTCTGTAGAGAATGCAGGGAGTAACTTACCCATCCGTACCAATAGAAAAATAATTGGAAATATAATACTAAATGGCCGTGGAAATAACAATGGAACCAATAACCCTAAAGGAACAAGTTGTAGTGGGCTTTATTTCGATTTAGGAACAAGAACTGTTTTGGCTGATTCAAATACAGTTGCATATACAGTAAACAGTGGATTTCATGGCAATAATAACTCTAGCCTAACAATTACAAACAATGTCTTTTTTAGGAATGGAAAAGGATACTCTTTGCAAAGATTCGCTGGTGCCCCCTTAGTTCGAAACTTGGTAGTACGAAAGAATATTGTTTACCCGTACAGATTTTACTATGGAAACAGCACAACAAATATTCCTGTCATAAACAAAGAAGCAGATTTATTAGCGATGGGAACATTTGATAACAATTATTATTCTTTAAGGTCGGGAAATGATACATCCTATTTCGGCATTGCAACAAATGCAGACGGAACTAATTACAAGGAAGTTAATAATCCGTTCTCGTACCTAACCGGAACCGTTGGCATTGAAAAAAATTCAATAAACGTTGTTAATACCGGAACATTAGAATACAATGCAAGTAACAGCCCTAGAATTGTTCAATTTCCAGGTTTAAGTAAAACAGACGTATATGGGAATATTTATAATGATTCTGTTACAATAGCAGAATGGAAGAGTATAGTGCTTATTCCGAATGGAACAGCGCCTTTAGCAAATAACGCTCCCATTGCTGATGCAGGTAACAATCAAACCATTTTATTACCGACAAATAACGTTTTATTATCTGGCCAAGGTTCAGATTCAGACGGCACTATTGTAGAATATTCCTGGACAAAAATTTCAGGTCCGCAAGCCGGTTCAATCGTTTCGCCACTTAGTTCAAATACTGTATTATTCAATTTAACGGCGGGGGTTTATCAATATGAATTAACGGTAACAGATAATGATGGAGCAACTGGAAAAGATACTATACAAATAAGCGTGAATTTAGACCTGCTTCCTGCTGTTGATCCTGCAAATACTGTAAACGGATTAGACTATAAATACTATGAAGGCGCATGGTTTGCTTTGCCTCCCTTCTCGTCGCTTACTGCCGATGACACTGGAACTGTGTCAAACTTTGATATCAGCCCCGCAAAAATTCCTAAAGGTTATGGATTTAGCTTTTCAGGTTTTATCAATGTACCTTCAGATGGCTTTTATACTTTTTATACCTTATCCGATGATGGAAGCGAATTGTATATAGACAATGTATTAACGGTGTCAAATGGTGGGGTACACGGCAGAATTGAAAAATCCGGAGTTATTGGGTTAAAAGCTGGCAAACACGCTATTACCGGTTTGTATTTTCAAAGAGGTGGAGGCAGTGTTTTTACTGTTAGTTACCAAAATGATGATTTTTCAAAACTTACTGTTCCCTCATCGGAACTATTCAGAATAAATACTCCAACTGCCACTGCTTCAAAAATTTCAAATGCCCGCAATCGCATTGCAGTTGCTCCCACACAAAATAATGATCATAATAATTTAAACAATACGCTAAAAATAAACATCTATCCAAATCCCTTTAGTGGCGTATTCGATTTATTTGTTCAGGGAAAAAGCAACGGCAAAATACAGATATCTGCCTTGGATGTTTATGGAAAAATAATTTTTAACACTCAGGGCGGAACAAATAAACATTATGTATTAGGAGATAATTTCCCAGCAGGTATTTATATCATTAAAGTGATACAGGGAAATTATATTCAAACCCTTAAGGTGGTAAAACAGTAATGAACACTTATTTATTATTTTAGGTTTCAACGTAAATAAAAAGAGTTTGTATTAAATGATACAAACTCTTTTTCTATGTATTCTAATTCAGAAGAGTTACAAAAAGATATTATTACTCTATCATTTGATGGGGTATATTTTATACAGTTTCGATCATAAACGTTCCAAAAAAATCATTCATCGGACTTATCAACAAATTTGCCGCTTGGCATAGTATTTGGTTATTGGCTTCTCGTTACCATTTAGTTGCGGTCTACGCTTTAAATCACAGAAGTAAAATTTAATCCTACATCTTGAAAAACACGTTTACCTTAATTTGATTTAACAACCCCCCATTAGTTAACAGATTGATTATCAGGCTTTAATTAGCCTTTTATAATATTGGTGGGCATGCTATGCCCTTTAAATAAAGTATTGTTTTAAAATTATTAAATATCAATTTAAACTGAATTAAAAATAGATTCAATTTTTATCTAAGATTTTATATAAACCTAAATTTCCAATTCCAAAAAACAAACTAATGATTCATTTCCTATCAAAACACCTAAAAAAAATTAAAAGGAAAACAAACAGACAAAACTTCATTTTGGGGCTCTTTTTGTTTGTTGCTACATCCTTACAGGCCAAAACTTATTATGTTTCAGCAACCGGCAATAATTCAAATACGGGTTTAACTGAAGCCACTTCCTGGCAAACAATATCCAAAGTAAACAGTTTTAGTTTTGCAACAAATGATGTAATATTATTTAAACGTGGAGATGTATTCTACGGCAGTATCACTGTAAGGCAGCATAATCTTACTTATGGATCATATGGTAGCGGAGCAAAACCTATCATTTCGGGTCTGTCAACCATTACCGGCTGGGTAAATAGAGGCGGTAACATTTGGGAAGCACCAACCACAGGTGTAAAAGCAACCAATAACCTAGTTTTAAGGGATAGCAAAATTCAGCAAATAGGCCGGTACCCAAATGCAGATGCAGCAAATAGAGGATATTTAATTTATACTGCAGCTACAACCTCATCAATCACCGGTCCGGCATCATCATCGGTAACAAACTGGAAAGGTGCTGAAGTTGCAATTAGAATAAACAAATGGGAAATATTAAGGAAAACAGTTACCGCTCATTCGGCTGGAGTGGTAAGTTTTGCAGCACATTCATCTACCCCAAGATTAAACTATGGATATTTCTTTCAAAGAGATCCAAGAACCCTTGATCAGGATGGGGAATGGTGGCAAGATGGTACAAATAATAAACTAAGAATGTATTTTAGTAATAATAATCCGGCAGCATACACAGTTCAAGCTTCTACCGTTGACATATTGATCAGTAATTATCCGGGATATTATAGAAATGTTACTATCAGGGATTTATCTTTTACTGGCGCTGGTAAAATGGCCATCTATATACTATCAGGTGTAGATCATACAATTACCAATTGCGATATAAACAATAGCGCAAAAGAAGCAATTAATATACTGTCTGCGAGTAATGTTAAAGTAGATAACTGCAATGTCAGGAATAGCTTAGGATCCGGAATACAAGTTAGCAATAATAGCAATTTAACACTATCCGCAATTACTAATTGTACTGTTGATAGCACTGCAATGATAGTAGGTATGGAAACAAGTAATGAAAATAATGGAGGCGATGGGATATTAAACAGGGCGGGAAGTAATGTTTACATAACCAATTGCAAAGTTACAAATAGTGGGTATGTTGGTATCGCCTGGTTTGGAAATAACACCTACATCAAATACAATTTGGTAGACGGCTATTGCAAGGTAAGAGAAGATGGAGCTGGGATTTACACGGCCGAATCATCTGATACGAATTTGTACCAAATAAGGTTTAATCGAAATGTGGTTAGCAATATTGTAATTAACGGCATAGGACAAAACAAGGGAACAAATACTCCAACTGAATTAAACTCCGTAAATGGTATTTATGTTGATGACGGTGCCGCAGATGTTTTAATAGATTCAAATACAGTTGCATACATTCCTAAGGCTGGTATTCACGGAAACAATAACCGGCGCATTACAGCTACAAACAACACCACCTTTAATACAGGTTCTGGGTATTCTACCCAAAGACTAAAGAATGGCAAAGTTGTTAACGGGCTAAGAATAACAAAAAATATTTTTTACCCCTTTCGTTTTGCTTATGCCAACGCTGCAAGAGATGATCCAAATTTTTCAATCTTGCAATCAATACAAACTATTGGAATAGTTGATAGTAATTACTATTCGTTAAAATCTGGTACAGATACATCAATGTTTGAAATAACAGTATTGAAAAATGGAACCGGATACATAGAATCTGCCAGAACAGCTGACTATTTAAAAGGAATAGTTGGCTTTCAAACACGTAGTACTTATGTGTCAAATAATACAGGCTCGTTGGAATACAACGCCAGTAATACACCCAGAACCGTAACATTTTCAGGGTTTAGCAAAAAAGATGTATTTGGAAATGTTTATAATAATTCTGTTACCATACCTGCATGGAGCAGTAAAGTACTTATTCCCAACGGAACAGCAACCATAACAAATACAGCCCCCGTAGCTAATGCAGGAAGCAGTAAGGTAATAACACTGCCAACAAACAGCGTATCATTATCCGGAACCGGAACAGATACAGATGGTACAATTGCGAGCTATTCCTGGGTAAAAATTTCAGGGCCAAATGCAGGAACAATTTTATCGCCTGCTGCTGCAAATACTTCAATTAACAGTTTGGTTGAAGGAATTTATAAGTATGAATTAAAAGTAACGGACAACTCCGGAGCTACTGGAAAAGACACTATACAGGTAACTGTAAATGCTGTTGCTGTCAGTACTGTAATGAAGGCCGCTGCTACAGCAGCTGCTGTAAATTGTAGCGGAACCAGTTCATCCGTTGCTGTTACAGCAAATGGAGGATTAAGTCCTTATTCCGGCACAGGTAGCTTTAACACCAATGCAGGTAAAGGATCATTAAAAATCTCCTTCCCGATAGTATCAACGACACAAACAACAGTATATGCAGCTGTAGGACAAATTACAGCAGGTAAAACTTATGTATTAAATTTTAGTACCCTCGGTAGCTCCAGTAACGCACAAATATCTATTCAACTCAAAAAATATGTATTACCTAATACATTACTTGCTACTGTTCAATCTACAACTTTTGGGACATCAATAAAAAATCATCAAATTATATTTACAGCGACAGTTTCTGATGCTGCTGCAAGAATTGACTTGTGGTTTACGCAGAATTCCGGAACCATCTACTTTGATAATTTTGCGTTTTTTGAAGCAACGCCAGCGGGCGACCTTATAAGTGATAATGTAATTACTAATGGACAATTTGAAACAGATATCAGTGCCATCCGCTCGTGGAGTTCAAATGGCAACCAATCGATGCAATGGGATAATACAAGCAAAATAGGCAACATTAATTACTACACAGTTACAGACGCTGCAGGGGCAACATCTACAGTAGCATTAGCAATTAAACAACCTGCTACAGCGTTAAAAGCAAGTGTATCTTTAGGCGCCTTAAATGTACTAACTGTTACTGCTTCCGGAGGTGCTTCACCTTACACAGGCACTGGTACCTTTACTGCAAAATTGGGAACTAATAGCTTTATTGTAACAGATGCAAATGGCTGCTCAAATACAGCGAGTATAAGTATTAGTCAACTTACTGCTGCAAGAACTTCATCCGCAAGAACAGCCACTACCGTAACACTTGCTCCCGATGCAGCACAATTATCAAGCACATTAAAAATAAGCAGTTACCCCAATCCAACAACATCATCCTTTAAATTATTGGTAGAAGGTAAAATCAATGAGAAAATAAATGTTGTTGTGATGAGTGAAGACGGACGAATTGTTTTTCAAACAGCGGGTATTACCAATAAGACCTACGAATTTGGAAGTAATTTTGTACGTGGTTTGTATATCATAAAAGTAATTCAGGGAAATACTATTCAAACACTGAAAGTGCTAAAAGTTTAAAAGAGTAATAGACATTATCATTGTTTAGAAAACACGAATCCCGAATTCATTTTATGAATTCGGGATTTGTGTTTTCAATATTTTTTTTACAAAAAAAGGTTACATAATATCGCCGGAAATACTCACGGAAAACTGGAGCCAAATTACCTATTGACATAGAGCATTCCATCATAACTGAAGTAATGACCATCATGCATTGATCAACAATGATTCTAATAAAAGTTTTGTCCAATTTATTTCTTCTAACGCTGTATATCCGTTTCATACGCAGTGGGAAGAGGGTAGATCAAAAAGGGATGTACCCAAATTCTGAGGTATTCAAATGATACTAACAGCTTCTGCGGTAGTGGCTGAAGAAAGTAACTCTAACGGAGTTGAAAAAAGCCTACTTTTAATTAGTTTAAAGCAAAAACATTATCCTGGTATTTTATTTTTCTGTAAAAATGAAACATTTATGATCGTTCCGGCACTACCCCATAATGAAGAAATGCGGGTAGTAGAACTTGCTTCTTACAATTTACAAAATACAGATACCGATCAGGATTTTAATGATTTGTCGGCTCTGGCAGCGCAATTTTTTAAATGCCCGATTGCGTTAATCACGGTTATAGATAGCAACCGGCAGTGGTTTAAAGGCAAAACAGGAACAACCGAAACCGGCAACAGCCGTGAATTAAGTTTCTGCGGGCATACGCTGTTACAGGACGAAGTAATGGTTGTGGAAGATGCAACCAACGATGATCGTTTTTTTGATAACCCATTTGTTACCGGTGATTTTAAAATTCGTTTTTATGCCGGTGCTCCTATTGTGTCAGAAGATGGATTTAAACTGGGAACTGTTTGTCTTTACGATACTAAAAAAAGGAAACTATCCAAGGCGAAAAGAAATGCACTACTGCTATTTTCCAAACAGGTTTCGCAATTATTGACACTGCGAAAAAAAAATATTCTGTTGCACCAACAGGCAGCCGAAATTATCCGCTTCAAGAGCGAAACAATTGCCCGGTATATTCAAAGCCAGGAAACTGACAAAAAAGAAATTGCCTATAACCTGCATGAAGATTTTGCACAGGGCATTGCCGCTTCGCTGTTGATTTTACAATTAGCCCAGGGGAAAAACCGGGATCATGCAAATCTTATTAATAAAGCCATCGGGCAGCTGAAAGATGTGATCACGAAAATTCGTCACCTTTCCTATACTATCTCACCTCTTTTTCTGGACTCGTTGCTTTCTGACCAGTTACTGAAAGATTTTATTGAAAAAAAAGCAGTCGATTTGCATTTTCCAATAACGGTATCCATTTCAGGAAAGCCAGGCAAATGTTCTACAGAAACCACCCTTTGTGCACTCCGGATTATTGAACACTGGCTGCAGCTTCTATCCAAAAAAACGAACCCGGGACAGCTTCAAATCACCATCATTTATAAAGACGAGCTGGTATTAATATTTAGAGATGATGACACTGCAGTGTCTTTAGCCACCCGTAAAAAAGATATTACGGAAAGCATTATTCCTACCAGTGCACAGGCACTGGCAGGTACCGTTGAATTATCTTATGCAGACTCAGGAATGAATCAATTAAAAATAATATTGCCACTAACCCAATAGCACGATTGGTATGGACTGGTTCATATAATTAGTTTAATACCGGTAAAATTATTTTAGATGCATTTTTTGCATCGTGATAAATTTTTATATTGCTTTTAATAAAGTCTTTTTTATCACAATGATAGATGTCGATAAACTGCTGTGGATTACGATCTGCTAAAGGAAACCAGCTGCTTTGCACCTGCACCATTATCCGGTGCCCCTTTTTAAAATTGTGTGCGATGGAAGGCAATTCAAATTTTACTTCTTCAATTTTACCAGGCGTAAAAGCTGAAGGATTTTCATAACTTTTTCTAAACCGTCCACGGAAAATTTCTGCTCTCACCAACATCTGGTAACCTCCCATCGGATACGGATTTACCGGGTCGGCTTCTGCATAAATATCCACATCATTGTACCCCATGTAATCGGGAAATACATCTATTACTTTTACAACAAAATCTGCATCCGTTGTTGAAATGCTCGTCATAATATCTGCAATTACATTTCCGGTAACGGTTACATCCGCTGTTAAAGAATCTGTTTGAAAAACCAGCACATCCGTTCTGCGGGCAGCAAAGCGCTGGTCATCGCTCATGTACGTTCTTGTTCTGTTAAAATGTACATCTGCACTATAGGGAACCGGTTTGGCAGGGTCGCTCACATATTCGCTAAAACTGCTTTTAATAGCAGGTTTTGCTGCTTCTAACTTTCCATTGGCCTGCAGGTACATTGTTTTATCCTGCTTTTGGGCAGGAGGCCATTGCGCAAATGATTTCCATTCGTTAGCACCTGTAACAAAAACATTGGCCTCCGCAATCTGTGCAATAGCTCCTTTACCCTTTAAAAAATAATTAAAGAAGGGTATCTCAAAATTTTGTTGGTAATACGAACTGGTATTGGAACCAAATTGAATATTGCCATGATGTGTTCCATCCTGATTGGCCCACTGACCATGGTACCACGGACCATTAACAATTTTATTAAAAGCCTTACCCGGATTATTTTGTTCTGCCGCTTTATAGGCGTTCCATGCACCCCAGCAATCTTCTGCATCAAACAATCCACCCACCCACAACATGGCAGGTTGTAAATTTTTAGTTGCATTGCGTGCATCCCTTGCTTTCCACCAGGCATCATAATTTGGATGAGCCATCAAATCATTCCAGAAAGTAATGCTGTCGCCTGTATATTTCGTAAGATTTTTTAGACTGCCTGCCTCCAGAAAAAACTTGTAACTATCATGATCCGGATAACCAACAGAAGTTGCAGCAACAGAAACTGGCTTAGGATGCGGCACGCCAAAAGCAAAGCCCAGTGAAGACATAAAACTAAAAGCATCCAATTGAAAAAAGGCTCCGTTGTGATGAAAATCATCCCCGATAAACCAGTTGGTAACAGGTGCTTGCGGACTAACGGCTTTTAAAGCGGGATGATTACTGGCAGCCGCCATTGTGGAATAAAAACCCGGATAAGAAATGCCAAATACGCCTACATTACCATTGTTATTCTCTATATTTTTAAGTAGCCAGTCAATGGTATCATACGTATCACTAGCCTCGTCAATTTCTTTCCCTTTTTTGTCAGGATTAAATGGCCGTATGTTTACCATTTGTCCTTCACTCATCCATCTGCCACGCACATCCTGCTTTACCATGATGTAGCCTTCTTTTAAATATTCCTTTTGATAACTGTTCCAGAAATTTAAATATTTCCCTTCCCCGTATGGCTCACAGGAATAGGGCGTTCTTGATAATAAAATTGGATGTTTTTCAGTAGTGCTTTTAGGGAAATAAACAGATGTAAATAATTTGATGCCGTCCCGCATGCTGATGTACACTTCTTTTTTGTTGTAGTTGTCTCTCACCCAGGCAGAATCAGCAATTTGTGCGTTTGATGTAATGCACATAAAAATAAATACGCAACATAACAGTTGTCTCATAAAAATTAAATTTTAGTGAAATAAGGCATTAAGGTAAGCTGTTTTAATAAAAGATGTATAACAATCATTCAGGATTATTAAAGTATTAGGTAAGATCGTAAAAATAAACTCTGACAAATCAAAAAAATAAAACCAGCTAAAAGGCATAAGATTTTTTCTACTGATATATCTATTAATTCAGCAGGTTAAAATAACAGTTTCAATGTATAAATTGATACAAGACTCTCACTAAAAGTGACACTGCTACGCCTTTAGTAAATTATATCCTGGCATTGTATACAGCAGTTGATTTTGGTAATAAATTAACTGAAAAAATTAGATCTGCAATTAAAGTTTAAGAACGAACGATAAAAAAATTGTAAAATAATCGGGCTAATTAAATTTACCCAAACCTGATTAAAAGGAGGATTGCCAGGGTAATAAGCAGCACAAAAACCCATTCATACTTTTTCCATTTTTCTTCTCTCTGTATTTTTCTTATTGTGTCGGCAATCAACAACCGGCACTTTTTGTTACCAGTTGTAATTTTGGATAACTTATCAGTGAGCAATAAAGCCTCTTCAGATTTCAATAATCTAACAGGCTTTAACAAGGTTAGCACTATTTGCTGATTAATTTCAGGTTCTGCAAATTGCTTCAATTGGCTGATGGTTTCTTCACTAAGCAATTCATCCATATAGCTAAATAAACGCTTCTTATCCATCCTGAAAACATCCATTGTTGATGTGTATTTTTCAAATTCAAGTACCTCTTTTAAAACAGTTACAGGAGTAATAACTTCCCGGGTACGTTTATTACCAGCAGCCCTGTTATACCAGCGCTCCTGCAGATACTTATCTTTTTTAACCGGGTTGGTTAAGGTTTCGTAGGCTTCTTTTATCTCAGAAAAATAAGCAATCGAGTAAGGGTCATTATTATTTTTATCGGGGTGGTATTGCTGCGCCAACTGTCGGTAAGCTTTTTTAATTTCTTCTATTGAAGCCTGGGCTGGTACTTGCAGCGTTTTATAATAATCTTTTACCGGCATAAAGCGCAAAGATAATAGTTGTATCTACATTTGAAATAATGCGAAAACTCCTGGCTGTATTTCAATCTATTGCTTTATTCATAACAGCTTCACCGTTGTTAACGGCTTACGGGATTATTCATTACCTTTTAGCTGCGCCACCTAATAGCTATCGATTTTGAATTGCTCCTAAACTCAATACATTTTTATTTACTAAAAAACAGATAGCAAATTTTGAATTATTAAATTGAAATAATATTCTGTACCTTAAGAACATGTATTTTTTATCGCAATAAAATGAAACCTTTATTGCTGTTTAAAATACAGCTTATTACAGAAGGATAATATAGCAACAATTTTATTCAGTAAAATAACCAGGACAAATGCAAGCAACAACTATCGATGAAGTAATTGAACAGCTTGAAATTATTATCAGCAACTGCAAAAAGCAATCTTCCAGACTTGGCTATTTTGCCTGCCTATATAAGAAAATGACCATTGCGGTTAAGCAAGGAATTGCCGACCATATTTTTGAAGATGGCCCACGCATGGAAAAACTGGATGTAATTTTTGCCAGGCGTTACCTTGCAGCCTATGATACATTTACGCAAAATCAGCCAGCCACACAAGCATGGCAGGTTGCATTTGAAGCAGCAGCAAAAAACAATTACGTCGTTTTGCAACATTTAATATTGGGTATCAACGCACATATAAATCTTGACCTTGGCATTGCTGCTGCTGAAGTGTGCGCAGGCAAAAATATCAATGAGTTGCAGAATGATTTTGATAAGATAAACAATATCATATCCAACCTTACAAATGGCATGAAAAAAGACCTGGCAGAAATCTGTTTTCCCGTTAGGTTTTTGAATGATATAAAAGAAGAAAAAGTGGTTATTAATTTTAGCATTGGTGCTGCAAGAAAAGCCGCATGGACGAATGCGTTGATATTATCGGTGATGGATAAAGGCCAACAAATTACACACATACAAACGCTCGATCTGCAAGTTTCAAAAATAGCCCAGGGAGTATTAAACCCTGGTTATTGTATAAATCTGTTTCTTAAAATTGTTGGCTTGTTTGAATCCGTTAACGTTACAAAAAACATTGATTATTTATACGATTAGCTATACGATATATTCCTCTTTACCGTGATTGCTACAGGAAGTTTTTACCATGAATGCCGGTAATATACAGTACTAAAAACCGTAGCAGTATACTTTTAAAATGCCTTTTGTTTTGATTTTATACCGATTATACTGTGTTGTTAGTCCAATCGGTATTTACCAAATCCCTTCACACTGAGCCATCACACATAATTTCAGCCAGCATCCCGCTACCAAGCGGGAGCCTATAATGAAATAATATTTGGTATTACATAAAAACATTTACTGTATTCCGGCTACTACAATAATATAGAAACTTTCTCTATAACCTGTTTTTTCCCCGATGTCAATTTAATAAAATACATACCAGCTCTCAGCCTTTCAGTCCCGGTATTAAGAATAAAATGATAAGTACCATTATTTTTTATTTGGTTGATGAATGATTTAATTCTTTTTCCCGCCAAGTCATAAATTTCCAGACTAACCCTGTCAGCAACTGGAATATTATATTCTATGGTAGTTTGATTAGTTGCCGGATTCGGAAAAATCTTCATCCCTAATTTCTCATTGTTTAATATTGTTACAGATGTGTTTTTAGTATTTACTGGCCTTGCAAGTGTAACAGTTACATTAAAAGTATCTGCCAAACAACTAACAGCATCTTTTACAATATAGGTGGTATTTTGTATTGGAGTAACTGTAATACTTCTGGTAGTAGCGGCATTTGTCCAGCTATAGCTTCCAATCCAGGAAGCTTTTAATACAGTTGATATTCCTTTTACAATGGAAATACTTTTCAAGGTGCTTACATCTTTTACAATAGTAAATTTATCCCTTATAACACCATCTGCACAAAGCCATTTGGCATCTAGTCGGTTAGCTTCTACATCAATAACAAAAGACCCTCCGTTGGTAATGTTTGAGTAATGCATTGCTGCATGCGGAAAAGATGCCTGCCCGGTTGTATTCAATTGCCCTGCAGACCCTGAAACTACATAAACTGCACCGTTATATGAAGTAGTGGAATTTTTTGAATAAGGACAGGAAGATGCAGTTCCATCATAGGCTCCACTTGACTGACTTAAATTGTAAGCACTTGTAAAAGATGCCTCATTGCCATAATAGCCCTTTAGCAATTTGCTTCTTTCGTATCCATGACTGTGTCCGCATAAAATTAAATCTACTTTATACCGCTCCAATATTTGTATAAAATTTTGTCGGATTCTTACAAGTTCACTTTCTGTATCAGAATTGTGAGAACCCATTGTGTATGGTGGATGGTGCCAATACACTATAGTCCATTTTTGCTTATTGGCTGCAAGGTCCTTTTTTACCCAAATTGCCTGTGGGCCGAGTGTATCATACAATTTATACGTATTAACATCTCTGCCGTATGAATCTAAAGATATAAAATGAATATTAGCGTAATTGTATGAATAATATGCTTCAGAATTGGAAGCAACCCCACCGGCCTGCGCTGCTATGGGTAAAGTAAATACATCATAATAAGCTACCGCATGTGTGTTTACATTTGTAACATTATTATCATAATCATGGTTACCAGGCGCCGGCCATAACACTGTTTGCTTTAGCATTTTTTTGTTGTAAATATCAAAAAAATTGGTTTGATATTGGTTGTCCAGACCGCTACTGTAAGCATTATCGCCCAATAGCATCCAAACATCTGTGTATCCCGTGCCTAAAAAATTCTGGTACTGATTTAGCACGTTTAGCTGGTTGGTTGATTTATTACCACAATCACCCGTTACCCAAATACGTGTTTTCTTTTCGGTGCCTACAACTGGTGCTGTAATAAAATAATTATTTGTATCACCCTGCAGCTTTTGAGTGGATGAGCCAATAGAATAAAAATATTTTGTATTAGCAGTAAGGCCACTAATTTGTATTTCATGATTGGTTTCAGCTGTTGCATCATTAACATTAAAAGTTAAGCTGGCAGCAGATAAACCATAACTTATTTTTGAATTAGTAGCATCTGCGGATCTCCAACGTATTACAACACTATTGGGTGTACCCATTTGCAGATATGGTCCTCGTGTAAGAGTAGTTGTTACATTAGTAACTGCTGCTGCTGTAGAAAAATTCCAGGTAGTTGCATTTGTAATTCCTTCAAAATTATTATTCGACATATCTTTAAAAACGCCGGCAGCTATTTCAATATTTACCAAAGCACTATTATTGAAATTAGCAGGATCAATGGTAACTACGGCACCCGTAATAGTAACTGCAGCTGAAGTAACAGCTATCGTTTGAGTAATTACACCCCCTTCCTTTATAATAATATTTCCTGTTCCTTTTTGAACATTTTCATTGAAGTTTAAAGTAAGGTTATTACTATTGGCAACATTTGTGGAATTATCTGCTGGTAAATAAGATGCAATAACCGGTGCAGTTACATCTATAGTTGTTGTAGTTGCCTTTAGCTCTAAATCAAAACTAATATCACTACTATTTGCCAAATTTTGGTGAATTTCAACTTGTATTACGTTTGTTCCATTTATTAATGAACCTGATGGCAAAGTTGCAGTTTGCCAAATTTTACCATCATCACTACAGCCAGTAGCTGCAAGTGTTGCATAAGTAATCGGTCCGGCAGGCATGTTGTTTCTAAAGCGTTCTATTCCATTTATGTATACTACCACGCCATCATCCCTTTTTACATTTAGCACGTAACTGCTGTAAAGTGAAGCATTAGTTGCCGAAATCGTTTTTCTAAAATAAGTGGTGATAAACTTAGCTGCTGAATTTGGTCCAAATTTTACAACGGTTGCTTCATCACCATCACCATAACCTAATTGGGCATTACCAGTTGCCCACGAATTATCACTAAAACCTGAAGCAACCCATGCTGTTCCTTGATTGGAGCCATTATCAAGGTACTTCCATGCAGTTCCTGCAGATATTAAAGTTACTTGTGGTAAAACAACTGCTGCTGCTGTAGAAAAATTCCAGGAAGTTGCAGTTGTAATTCCTGCAAAATTATTATTCGACATATCTTTAAAAACGCCGGCAGCTATTTCAATATTTACCAAAGCACTATTATTGAAATTAGCAGGATCAATGGTAACTACCCCACCCGTAATAGTAACTGCAGTTGAAGTAACAGCTATTGTTTGAGTAATTATTCCTCCTTCCTTTATAATAATATTTCCTGTTCCTTTTTGAATATTTTCATTGAAGCTTAATGTAAGGTTATTACTATTGGCAACATTTGTGGCATTTTTTGCAGGTAAATAAGAAGCAATAACCGGTGCAGTTACATCTAAAGTTGTTGTAGCCTTCAACTCAAGATCAAAACTGATGTCGGAACTGCTTCCCTGATTTTGATGAATTTCAACCTGTAGCACATTTGATCCGGTAATAAACGAACTGCCACTCAAAGTAGCGGTTTGCCAAATATTACCGCCATCGCTGCAACTAGTTGCAGCAGGTGTAGTATAGGTAATCGATCCGGCAGGCATGTTGTTTCTAAAACGTTCAATTCCATTTACATAAACTACCACGCCATCATCCCTTTTTACATTTAAAGTATAGCCGCTGTAAAGCGAAGCATTTGCTATTGAAATTGTTTTTCGGAAATAAGTAGTAATATACTTTGCAGCTGAATTTGGTCCAAATTTTACAACCGTTGCTTCATCACCATCACCATAACCTAATTGGGCATTACCAGTTGCCCAGGATGCATCGCTAAAACCGGCTGCAAGCCATGCTGGTGCTTGATTGGAACCATTATCAAGATACTTCCATGCAGACCTAGCGGCTATTAAAGAGGTTTGTGCAAAAGTAACAAATGCAAAAAAAACGGATAAAAGAATGGTAAAAAATTTCTTGTGCAGATTTTTCATATAAAATGGATATTAAATAAATTAGCTGTTGCCTGAATGCTCAATCAGGCAAATAAAAATGAAATTATTATTGTAAAGATTTTTTAGAAGGGATGGTATTGTTTCTCTTAATAGAATTCAGTAATTCTCGTGGTAAGCTAAATTAAAAAAGATACAAATGATTGAGTGATGGTTCTTCCAATAAACAATCGGCTCAAATATGTTTTACTTCTTTTCTTTTATTTAAAATTAAGGAATCAATCAAAAATTAATAATAGAGCTACCAATTGTTATCTGCTAAATACCAACAATTATGCCAACCAAAATTATTCATATCAAAGATGATTTCTTCCCCCGGCGTTAATATCGAAAATGACGAATTAATAGCTGTTGGTAGTTTTTAATAAAACAAATGCTTTTTCAAATACATAAATCGCCATTACCTAAAAGTAAATTGATTATTAAGATAATAGATAGTTACTAAACCTTTCTGATTTCCGGCTACACTAAGCCCCTTTCCAACTAGCCTTTCATGAAAGATTTCCCGGGAATAATATACCGTATCTAAAGTCTTTGGTAATGAAGCCAATTTATTTTACCTGGCTAAAGGCTTCAAGATACATGGTAATGTAAGCCTGTTTTAATTTTGATTTGTATTGCATAACATAACGGGGATGGGGTAAGGCGACAATTTTTTTAAAGTACTTTTTTTCATCATTTAGCGCACGCAGAAATTTTTCATTCTTATCCATCCCAAAACAAAATACCACATCCGTTTCAATACCAAATGCCAGTTGTTGCTCGATACTTTGTATTATAAAATCATGTACGGCTTTTGTGAGTGCTTTGCTGTCGTAATAATTATAATTAACTGTTTTATCTTTTTTACTGATTGATGTAAAGCCAAGCGGACAGATAGAATTGATGTAGAATTTTTTATAAAAAGCTTCAGCTCCGCCATAGGCGTCTATTACCTCATATACAAATACGGAGGAAGGTTCATGCGCCATTTCGCCTGTATAAGGCAGGCCGCATTTCTCTATTAATTTTTTGGGATCTGTAAAGGGAATACCAGTAAGTCCTGCACCAAATCGTCCCGGATTAATGCCAAGAATTAAATGTCTGGCATGGTTGTCACCATAATATTTATCATAAAATGCTGATGAAGTGGCAATGATATTTTTATCATCTTTAAAAGGATTCATAATACTAATGCCATCAGGTAATACTCCTTTAAACAAAAGGCTCTTATTGAAGGCATTTACTTTATCAGCAAAATTTTTCATGTTGTTGTATTAACCACAACTTTCGAAATGAAACTTTGCTTTTGCATTTCATTTCCCATTTCAGCTACCCAATCTTCATTGCCAATTCCTTTTGGATTTGGGCCAAAGTCATTTTCGCCAGGTTTACTATCGGCAAATAACATCCATAACACATAAAAGGGAATTAATTGCCACCAACCACTGTTACCCCTGTCATGGCAGCGCTTGGCTCCTTGCGCCAATACAGCCCAACACAAAGGAATAACGAGTATGGCTTTAATAGCAAACAATAACGTTGACTCAACTGAAGTAGAGATTAGGGATACGCAACCGAGGCCAACAAAATACATTAGGTAAGATAGTCCGTATTCTATTCTGCGAATTCGGCCATTAAATGACAACGTTTTTTTAAACATGGTAAGTAGGTTAGGTGGTGGATAGGTTTTAAAGTGATAGAAAGATCATTTTAAAAAAAGTGAAGATAAGTGTAACGAATGTTTTAAAAAATACCCTATAGAGGGTATATACTTTGCATTTTTTTAACTTGAAACCTGAATCGTAAAAACACCAGTTATTATAAAAACGACGCTCTGTTTATGAATTGAATATTTTTTCAGCAATTATTTTAATAGTTATTAAAATAGATAACCCATAAAAAAAGTTACAAATTAAATGAATAAAATAATTGTTTATTCATTTAAAAATTCCATATTTACGAATCAGAAATTTGTTATTCGAAAATATAATAACAATTTAATCTCCCTCTATTAAAGCTTACATCGCACTTTCCAATTCTTCTGAACTACTAATCCCCTATCAATATTTTAATTTACTTTTTACCTAAAACAACCAGCCAAACTATGCCTAATTCTTCTTTAAAAAAATCAGCCATTCTTGTGCTGGTACTGTCAACTGTTTTCCTGCTCTGCTGGGAATTTTACTGGCGAAGCAACGGATATGTGTTGGGCTATAATGATGATGATGCACTGTGGTATAAAAACAGGATGATGGTATATGAACCATCTGATAAAGCCACGGTGTTTATTGGATCTTCCCGCATGAAATTTGATTTGGATATCCCAACCTGGGAATCCACTACCGGCGAAAAAGCCATACAATTGTCCATTGCCGGTAGTAACCCAAGGGCTGCATTGGTGAACCTTGGAGAAGATGAAAAATTTAAGGGCAAGTTGGTGGTAGACATAACAGAAGTATTGTTTTTTCGCCCTGATGTAGACGATGAATTGGAGCACAGGCTGAAGTATTTAAAAGAAGTAACACCCGCCCAAAAAGTAAGCTCCACAATAGGTTTTGCGCTAGAGCATCAATTGTTGTTTCTGGATAAAGATTTTTTTTCGCTCAATGCCTTAATGGCAAGGATGGGGCTTCATGATCGCCCAAAAGTAAGAGGCGATGTACCATGGCCTACTAAATTTACCACTACCAACTTTAACAGGCAAGAGATAATGACCAACGAGTTTGTAAAAGATACCAATCTGCAAAGAAGAGTTACAAATATCTGGACCATGTTTGGCGCATTGGATAAAACGCATGGAGCAGGTGGTGATACGCTTCAAAAAATATTTACGGAAGTACAAACTGCAGTGTCAAAAATAAAAGCCCGGGGCGGCAAAGTGATTTTCACCCGTACACCCAGTAGCGGAGGCTACTGGGCAACGGAGCCGATAAAATATCCAAGAGAGGAGTATTACGACAAATTACCAGCCATCACCAACTGTGGTAGTATTTATTTTAAAGACTACCCGGATATGAAGGACTTTATCTGTCCCGAATGGAGCCATCTGAAACCGTCAGATGCTGTGCTGTATACCAAAGCACTGATCGGCCATTTAAAGGAAAAGCAATGGTTTAACAATGCCAACTAGTGCTATGATACAAATAAAATGACGAAGCGATTTGTGACCCGATAGCTATCGGGTGGTCAATGGTGAATGGTCAATAATGAAATATCAACCAACCTATAAGTATCGGGCCACACTTAACCTAACACCAGGATACACTTACTTTTTAAACCTAAAATAAAACAACCATGGTTTTTAACTCCTATACTTTCATCGTATTTTTTATACTGATCTTAATTTTGCACAATCTTCCTTTTAGCTGGAAAACAAAAAAGATCAACCTTCTGCTAGCCAGCTATATTTTTTATGCTGCCTGGAATCCGCCATTTATTTTACTGCTGTGGTTATCTACGGTAGTAGATTTTTTTGTTGGCCGTGCACTTTACACACAGAATAATGTTGCAAAAAAAAGACTATTGCTGGTAGTAAGTTTAATCGGTAACCTCGGCATGCTTTGCTTTTTTAAATATGGCACGTTTGTACTGGATAATTTTGTATTGCTGGTAAACGCAATGGGTGCAAATTATCATCCTGCCAAACCAAATATTATTTTACCAGCAGGTATTTCCTTCTATACATTTACCACGCTTTGTTATACGATAGATATGTACAAAAGAAAAAGCGAGCCTGTAAAATCAATGCTGGATTTCGCCTTGTTTGTTACCTTTTTTCCACACCTGGTGGCAGGGCCAATTGTTCGTCCGCCGCAGCTGGTACCACAGTTTGAAACAGCACACAAAGCAACGCAAACCCAATTACTGCAAGGCTTGTTTTTGATGACATTGGGCTTGTTTATGAAAGTGGTACTGGCAGACAGTATGCTGAGTGCCACCGCCAACACAGTTTTTGGATCAGAAGGAAAACTGCTTGCGTTGGATGCATGGATGGGGGTATTGGCTTTTTCAGGACAAATATTTTTTGACTTTGCGGGGTACTCTACCTGTGCAATTGGTGTGGCAATGACGCTTGGTTTTATTTTACCTCAAAACTTTTTTTATCCTTACGCAGCCATTGGGTTTTCAGATTTCTGGCGAAGATGGCACATCACTTTATCTGCCTGGTTAAGGGATTATTTATACATTCCGCTGGGTGGTAACAGAAATGGAAAAGTAAGGACTTATATCAATTTAATGATCACGATGCTGCTGGGTGGTTTATGGCATGGCGCTAACTGGACCTTTGTGGTATGGGGCGGTCTTCATGGATTTTATTTATGGGTAGAGAAAGCTATTGCAGATTACCGGCACGATAAAGTTGCTTCAATAGCAGCAACACCTGACGCGGAAATAGGTGTGCTGGGGCCGGTGCCGGAAACATTTAAACCCAAAAACTTCAGGAATTTTTCTATTGCTTTATTTACTTTTTTCCTGATAAATGTTACGTGGGTTTTCTTTAGGGCCAATACTTTTACAAAAGCATGGTACCTGCTGCAATCGATGTTTGGTTTTATGGCAAAGGAAGCGCCGATGTTAACCACATTATCTATTGTAAAAGTGAGTGTAATAGTAACCTGTATGGTGATAGCCCATTGGCTAATGAGAAATACAAAAGTGCTTGATATAGTTCCTAAACTAAGCTGGTGGCTTTTTGGAACGGTGTGGACTGTACTGTTGTTATTGATAATACTGAGTCAGGAAAGCAGTAGCTCATTTATCTATTTTCAGTTTTAAAAACTATACAATAATTTAGCAAGATTTAAAAAGGTTTACGGTCTCCAGCTTACCGTAAACCTTTTTTTATGGGATATTGTAGTTACTTCATAATAGTTTTTAAGTAACACAGAAGCGTTTTAAATCCATTACTATTGCCCGCATTCTTGACACCAAAAATGCCTTTTAAATACTTGCAATTGTAATTAACTAAACTGCAAGTAGAACAAGTTAACTGGTGATACCGCCACCGTTACAGACAAAATAAGACTATGTTCCCGGCCAATGTTATCCCCAGAATAAAACAACCTTTTTCTTTACCATCGTATAATTTCTCCACTCTACTAAAAATGCCTGGATAACTCACCACTACAAAAGGGGTAAGTTACCAGGCATTATACTCAACGTGAAATAAAATAGAATTAACTGTTAATTGTAGCAGTATCTACAGCCTGAAAGAAATGTACCAGCTTTTCATTTTTTACTGTCCATACATGAGTTGCGTTCGCTTTAAAGGTATTACCCGTTGCTTTATTTGTTCCCTGGTAATAACCCACCATCACTACCTTATCATCAACTCCAAATACTTCATTAACAGCAATATTAAACCCATCATAACAAACCGGCAGCTGCATAAAAACGTTGCTTACAATTTCATTGGCTCCCGTAAAAATACCGTCACCTTTTACAAAGGCAATACCCTTACATTCGTGCCATTCTATGGCTGGGTCAAATCTTTCTAATACAGCAGGTACATTACCTGTAGCAAAAAGCGCATACAACCCCTTAACCAAATCTACATTTGTCATAATGATTCTTTTTATGGTGATTAATCGTTTACTTATGAAGTCAACTACTTTAATAAATCCCCTGTTTAAACAACAGTAATATAAAACAATATTGCGCCACTTCAAAAAAACTACGTACAAAACTTCTACTATTTTGTAGCAACGCGGCAAGGCAAATTATTCGGATAAAAGACTAATTGACATTTTGAATTATTCTTTTTTTCTCCAGCTACTCCATGCCCCGGTACTCCACAATGCCAACAGAATCAGCAGCGGTTGAAATGGTAATCTCATCCATCTAAGAAAATCTGAATTTAACCCAAAAGCATTTCTGTGCTCCACCAATTGTGCAATATTACCGGGAAAAACAGCAACAAAAAAAGCTGCCACTATCCATCCTACCCTAGTGCGGTATTTGGATAAAAAAAGTAAAAATATACCCAATAATATTTCAACAATTCCAGACAAAACAACGACTAAATCGGGCTCAATTGGCAACCAGGGCGGTACCTGCGTCAAAAACTCCTGCCGCTGAAAAGTGAGATGACCAATGCCGGCCAAAGAAATAAAAAGGCCAAGAATGATGCGCCCTGCTGTTTGAGCGCTGCTGGTTTTGTTAATTTCATTACTCATTTAATGGTTATTTTTGGAGAACAAGGTGACGAGAATTATTATAAAATTTTGAGTATCTGCTGATGTAAAATAGTTAGCAATTCCAAATTATATTCGTTTTGCAAGAAAACGCTTTTGCAGAAAATTTCGAACCGGCTCATCATACAATTTAAGGCAAGCATAGGCAATGATGATGCTGCTAATAAATAACAACAAGCCCATAAAAAGGCCTTTCTCAATCGGCACTTTATTGTTCGTTGCCCAGGCAACATAAGTATATATTAACGGGTAATGCGTAATATAAACCGGGTAAGAAATATCGCCCAGAAACTTGCAGGCCTTTCCTGAATATTTACCTGTAATACTGCCGCCTGCACCAATAGAAACAATCAGTGGAAATAAAATAATGATGCAGAGAGATTCATATAATCCATTCATCCACACCTGCTCACTGCCCCCAATTCTTGGTACAGAAAGAATAAAAATAATCATGAGACTGCATATCCAAAAAGCGCCTTTTAAATGGATCAGCTTCCCCATACGGGACAGCAAAACCCCGGCGAAAAAAGGATACAGCATTCGTGTAAAGCCAATCCTGAGCTGACTTTTATCAATAGCCCATCCGCCAATTACATCTCCTTGTGTACCTGTAACGGTATAATGAATAAGCAGGCAAGCCGTAAAAAAAACAAATACGGCCAGTGCCCTCTTTGAGAATTTACGAACCACCAAAGCATACATAATATTTGCAAGGTATTCGTAAAACAACGACCAGGCTGGTCCATTCAGCGGATGCATTTCCTGCCAGCCCCGTATATCCATTGAAGGAAGTATAGGTATCAGCGTACAACCAACCAGCATTACCAACAGCATCTTCCACACAGGTGTTTGGGCAATTAGTGGAAACACATCGCACTGCTGAAAATAGAAAAGTGCAGCACCTATCAGGGAACCAACAATAACCATTGGTTGCAGACGAATAAGTCGTCGTTTGTAGAAATCCCATTGGCTCATTTTGGTCCAACGGTCATCGTAAGCATATGCCACCACAAAGCCGGATAAAAGAAAAAAGAAATCCACCGCCAAATAGCCGTGGTTAATAATTTGTGCCATGCGGTTACCGCCATTAAAAGTTTCCAAAACATGAAAGGCAACTACCATAAGGGCAGCCACTCCACGAAGGCCATCAAGAATTTGATAATGGCTTTTTGGTGCCAGATAAGCAGTAGGTTTTTCCATGAGTTATTGGTTTGTTAGTTACAGTTTGCAAAATTTATTTGACTAAAAAATTGCTTTTTATAATGCTTTTATTGGTTATACAATTTAACCTGTTATCGTTTTATGGCGTTGAAGATATGAAAGCATTCAGCAATATTAGTTTCGTCTATCTAAGTAATAAACATTCTTTTTATACTTTACTATTTCATTTTATTGTAAATATCAGCTACAGTGCAGCCGCATCGCCATCAGGAAATATCCATACATAACATTTTACATTCCACTCCTTTTTGTTAAGTTTTGCCAACAATTCAGAGAGTAATTAAAACATAGTCTCCTTACCGGTTTGAAGGTTGCGATTAAAAATATTTTTCGGGCTGCTTGAAATTAAATTGGAGGTATGGGGACAAAAAGCCCTTTCGGGCTGTGAATACTTTTTAAATT
>JBBQEA010000042.1:0-27786 GCA_038320245.1 Chitinophagales bacterium
TAAACTGTTTACGGCATCTTCAATATGAGCGGTTAAATCTACGTCGTTCAATATGGCATTTAAAAGATAGCGCTGTTCTCTGTTACACAGTTCCTGGTGATCAGGTTCGTCCGCCACATCGATCCAGGTATCTGCATTTAAAAATTCATCATTGCTATCCAACTCAGCATTGTGACACCTGATTGATTCTGTTTTTGTATGTGAATCCACGGATGCAGAGTTGCCGGCAGCACCTGCTTCTTTTGTGACAATAGAAACGGAGCCTTTGGGACCGATGACGTCTTTTATAAAAAAAGCAGTCTCACTCATCATCGGTCCCCAGCCTGCTTCGTACCAGCCAACAGACCCATCTTCAAATCGAATTTGCAACTGCCCGTAATTGTAATTGCCTGCAGGAATTTCTTCGGTCAATCTTGCACCAATGGCACTTACCTGTATGGGTTTGCTACGCACCATCTGGCACATCACATCTATATAGTGTACGCCACAGTCAACGATGGGGCTAAGGCTCTTCATCAGGTTGCGATGCACCGTCCATTTGCTACCATGGCTTTGCTGGTTCAGGTTCATTCGCATCACCAACGGCTTTCCGAGCTGCTGCGCCAATTCAATAAATTTTTGCCAGGATGGATGATGGCGTAAAATATAACCCACCACTAATTTTTTATTCGCCTTTTTTGCTGCTGCTACCACTCTTTCCGCCCCCATCACGGTATCGGCCAGGGGCTTTTCTATAAATACATGACAACCGCTTTCAAATGCTTTGATGGCAAAACTTTCATGCGTATCCGGATAGGTGGAAATACTTACTACTGTTGGGTTTGTAGCTTTAAGCGCCACCTCATAATCATCAAATAACGGGAAACCACCACCTAGCTTTTCATTCAATGTTTCTTTGCTTTTTCCGGTAGATACCAATCCGCTTATTTCAAACCCATCAATGTGTTGATAGGCCAAGGCATGGACTGCACCCATGTTTCCACAACCAACTACCAATACCTTTAATGATTTCAATTGATCGTCCATTGTATTTATTTTAAAAATCTTTTGCAATAAATTTTATGCTACCCGGCAAATTTCCGGAATAGATTTCGGGATTTAATTTATACTTATCTGCTAAATTGGAACACCCTGCAATCATGTGCCGCCAATGAAACCGACAGCTTGCTGCGATCTTTTTCAAATTTAGATTCAAGAATATTCATTACAGATTTAAATGGAGCCCACAGATCCAATTCTTTTTTTACATCAAAAGAAATATCCACTGGTTTATCAGTCCGGTTAAACAAACAGATGGCAACATTGCCATCGGAAAGTTCTTTTTTTAAAACCTGGATGCCATCCTTATTCAATATCGTAGTGGCCTGTTTACCCAGCTTATCCTGGTTGATGTTTAACAAGTTGCTGTTGGTTAACAGTTGCAAGGTTTCTTTGTCGATGTTCCGTAAATCCGAATTTAAAATAAGCGGCGCTGCCAGCATACACCACAAAGCAAAATGAGTGCGGTATTCCATAAAAGTACAGCCTTTAAACCGTCCATTTACACTGGATGATTTTCCTTTTCCATAAAGCCCAACCATCAACAGATCCGGATCATTCCAGCCACCCGGACCAGCGTATTGCGCCAGTCCTTCCTGCTGATCAAAAATTTCCATAATGCCGGTGAGGTCCTTATTATTGGATTGCCAGGTATCTCTCGAATCCCAGGTGGTGCGCCATAAATTTCCGCCCGCTGCCCTTGCCCATAACCATGGCTTTCTGGGTCCCCATTCGCAGATGGCATAAATGATAGGCCTACCAGTTTTCTTTAAAGCATCGCCCATTTTTTTGTACCGTGTAAAGGCAGTCGTTACATCTTCGGGCGCATTGCAATAATCATATTTTAAATAATCAATTCCCCAGTCTGCAAATGTTTTAGCATCCAATTCTTCAAAATTATAACTGGCCGTTACACCACCACAAGTATATTCAGCAGCATCTGAATAGATACCTAGTTTCATTCCCTTTGCATGTACATAATCAGCCAATGCCTTTATCCCATTTGGAAATCGTTTAGGATCAGGAAATAATTTATTTTGCTGGTCACGTCCACCCACCCAAAAATCATCAATGATCAGGTAGTTATATCCTTTCGCCACCATCCCATTGGCCACCATTTCATCCGCCATTTCTTTTATGATTTGTTCACTTACATTCTCTTCAAAAAAGTTCCAGCTGTTCCAACCCATGGGAGGTGTTTGGGCAAGCAACGAATCCTTTTGCTGGGCATTTGCAGCCATTGTAATAAAAAGGAAAATAGCTGTGAAAATTTTACACATGATTGAGTTGTTTTTATATTAATCAATAAATAGCCGGACGTTACTGTTACTTTCTACAACTAAAAAACAATGCAACGCTTAATCTCTGGGGCGCCTGGAAAATGTACCCCAATAGAACTGATTTAACATTTTGAAGCAGCAGCAGTCAATTTACTATTTTAAATTATTGCTTTCTCAAATCTTCCAGAATGGGTGTTGCAATTGTTTGTATGAATGTTTGTTTCACATCATTTAATTGTTCAAAAACCACTATCTCGTTCGCACCTTTTTTCAGCCAAACGCCTGGTAAATATAAAGTTTGTTGAGGCCCTACACTCCAATACCGGCCCAGGTGATGACCGTTTACATATACAATTCCTTTGCCCCATTTCCGCATGTCAAGAAATGTATCACCAGTTTTTGTAAGGGTGAAATTTCCCTGGTAAAAAGCAGGTCGTCCAACGGTATTTTTATTTGCCAAGCCAGTCAATAAAGGTTTGGTGTCTAATGGTAGCTTGTACATGTTCCAATTGCCGGTTATTTCGTGATCATCAATCATCACGGGACTGATAATTCCTTTTAAGTTATGGATGATTTCGGAGCCATAATTAATGCGTCCCATATTTTCTACCAAAATTTCCAACGTGGCATTAAACGGTATATCAATGTCCATTGAATAATTTTTATAATAGCGATTTAACACGCCAACTCTTTCGCCGTTTACATAGACTGTTGCGTAATCCCGTAATCCTGTAATGTTTAATTTACCGCTGATTGGTTGGGTGAATTTTTTGCTGTATAAAACATAGCCATTACCCTGGTTCAGGTCTTCAAACGTAAGTGGCTTATCAGCATTTACTGGTTTAATGCCAGCTGTAATGGAAGCCAGGTCGCATACTTTATTTAGTTTCACTGCCGGAAAAGTAATCACCGGAATGGGCGCCGGAATTTCAGGCAGGGTATAAGTCACCTGCTTTTTCAATTCTTCCCGGATGGCTTTGTATTTTGGTGTTACCCAGCCTGCTTCGCTGATGGGAGCATCATAATCATAACTGGTCATGTCTGGCTGTATATCATGATTTTTATCGTAGTTGGCACCGGTAGTAAAACCAAAATTGGTACCGCCATGCACCATGTAAAAATTAAATGACACATCCCCATCCAGGTATTTTTTCATTTGATTTACCACCACTTCTGTAGACACTTTTGGAAACGGCTCTGCCCAATGATCGAGCCAGCCAGGATAAAACTCGGCCACCATATACGGACCTTTATTTCCATTGTATTGATTGACTACTTTCTTCAAATTGGCAACATCATCTTCCCCATTGGCGGTTGGCGTTGCTCCCTCAATGGTACCGCCTTCAAACAACCAACTGCCATCCGAAGTAAATAGCGGCACGGTAACGCCTGCCTTTAACAACTGGTCTTTAATGGCATGACTGTAAGCTTTGTGCTCGCTTAACGGAATGTCTTTTCGTTGTGCTACGTAAGAGCCAAATTCATTTTCTGCCTGTATCATAATTACCGGACCGCCATTGGTTATCTGCAGGTCTTTTACTTCAGTAATTAAATGGCTGATATAGGTATTACAGGAATCCAGAAAAGGTTGGTTATTGGTTCGGATAACAAGATCTTTATTTTTCTGTAGCCACCACGGATAACCACCAAATTCCCACTCGGCACAAGCATAAGGGCCGGGGCGTAAAATCACCATCAACCCTTCTGCCGCAGCAGCTTTAATAAACTCCCGCAGGTTGCGGCTACCGGTTTTAAAATCCCATACACCGGGTGCAGTTTCGTGGTAGTTCCAAAAGATATAGGTGGCCACGGTATTCAGCCCCATTGCTTTTATCATTTGCAGGCGCTGCTTCCAGTACTCCCTCGGCACCCTTGCATAGTGCATTTCGCCACTGTAAATTTTAGTAGGCTTGCCATCGTATAAAAAATGACCATCCTTAATTTCAAAACTATGTTTTTGCTGTGCAAATGAGGCTGTACAAAAAGCGGTCAGCAGCATTGCAATTATTACTATTTTCTTCATTGTTGATGGATGTAAATGATTAGTTGGTAAAGTTAACCTGTGATCGTTTAACAGCTGGTGAACGCTTAAAATAATGCGCAAACGATTGCGGCAAATATTGAATGCACGCTTAGGGTAATTTATCAAAATCAATTTTAGGTACTAGACATTTTGCAGCAAGCAATCAGCTTGTATAAAACCGGGGTGATAAAAATAAAAAAAGGGGAAAGTAAATCAGGGAACTATCTTTCTTTAAAATGAATTTATGGAATTGCAAATTTGTAGAATCTCATTGCAAAAAATTAAATGCTAAAGGGAAAACCGCTCGCTAAAAAATTGGCAACCTGCATCGTTGCCGGGCTTACCAGCATTGCTTTAATACTGGTACTTGGCAACAGTGGTACCATACCCTGGTTTCCGCCGATCCTTGTCTTTTCAATGGTAGCAATTGTATTTTTAATTGCTATCATCTATCCATTTATCTGGCATCGCCGGGAAATAAAAAATAGTATCCGGTCCCAAAAAATTTATGGGGTTTTGTATGCGATCATTCGATATACCATTGCATTTAACCTGGCAAGCTTTGGCTGGAAAAAGCTATTTGGGCTGCAGTTTATTGTTCCCCCGGAAATCGCCAGCCTACCGATGAACCAACAATCCGGGGAATGGCTTACCTGGTATTATTTTGGACACAGCGCTGTATTCGGAACCATCCTGGCCCTGATTCAAATTATTGGTTCCTGGTTATTGTTATTTCGAAAAACGGCCATTGCTGCAGCACTGGTATTATTTGCCTTTATGCTAAACCTTACGCTCATCAATATCTTCTACCAAATGAATGCAGGGGCGCTGCTACAATCTATATTATTAACCATTGGAATCGGATTTACAGTATTGTCAGAATATAAAAAGCTGCTGCAGTTTTTATTTAAAATGGCATCTGCTATCCCATCTGTTGAGCTCAATAATGGTCTGCTAAAAAACGCCCTGCGACTTTCAGCCATTGTGCTTTCTTTATTGTTTACGTTGTATTTAAAATACTTTCTTTTTCGCTAATCAGCATCTTGTTACAGCATTCAGGCAAAACTTCCTGCCAATAAAAAAGCGTTCCGAAATAAACGGAACGCTTTTTTAATTGGTACGCTAACTAAAACATTTGTTCCCAATTTACTGGCAAGTAAACAGGACAATTGTTACAATGCTGCTTTTAGTCGGTCAGTATAGGATGTATAATTTATGTAGCTTTTTGCTATTTTACTTTATGCAAAAACCAGCTACTGTTAATTTACTTTCAACTGCTTATTCCCTTCTTCTTTTATTTTTCTTACCTGGGTATTGCCACCGCCATCTAAGGTAAGGTTGACCGGCTGGTTGGTTTTCCAGCCTCCTCTTGTAAAGTCCGGCACATCCATACTACGGGAACGGTTGGCGACTGACTTGCCACTGAGAGGTAAAATAGAACTCCACGCTGCCGCATCATATACATCCTGATCGAGTGGTAACCCATTTCTTAAACAATCAATCAACCGCCAGTCCATAATAAAATCCATACCACCGTGGCCGCCCACTTCTTTTGCTATTTCGCCAATGTGTTTTACAATGGGTGGCGCATACTGATCGTACAATTTTTGCAACTCTTCTGGCTTTATCCAGCTATGTCCGAAAGCAATTCTCTCAGGACCCGGATATTTTTGGGCAACTCCTTTGGTGCCACTCAACAGGTGAATTCTTGAATAAGGACGAAGCGTAGAAACATCGTGTTGTACCATCAGGCTTTTACCATTATTTGTGCGGATCATAGTGGTATTCATATTACCCCGATAAGGCTTGTCAACATACTCCTTAAAAAAATCATCTTTTGCAGCCATTTCTTTTGCCAGGTTATTCAGCGTAAAATCGTTGGTGCTGGTGCTGGTGAGGTAATCAAATTTATCTCCCCGGTTAATGTTCATGCATTGCGAAATTGGGCCCAATCCATGGGTTGGATAGAGACTTCCATTGAGCTTGATGTTTTCTTTTAAACGCCACATATCCGCATAGGCATTTTTATTAAAAAGATATTCTCTGGAGAGGTCGTGCAGGTAAGCGCCTTCTGCATGAATCAACTCACCAAACAGACCTTGTCTTGTCATATTGAGCGTGAGCAATTCAAAAAAATCATAGCAGCAATTCTCCAGCATCATCATATGCTTTTTTGTTTTCTCCGATGTTTCCACCAGTTGCCAGCATTCGTCGATGGTAAGTCCGGCATTTACTTCGGTGGCCGCATGTTTACCATTCTTCATGGCATGTAGCGCTACCGGCGTATGCAATTCCCAGGGAGTTGGTGTGTACACCAAATCCACATCATTGCTTTCACACAAGGCTTTGTAACCTTCATCGCCACTGTATTCTTTGGCTTTGGGCCTTCCCATTTTCTCCAATGTCTTTTGTGCGCTTGCCACCCTGTCAGGATACTTATCACAAAGAGCAGTAATCTCTACCCCTTCAATATATGCAAGCCGCTCTACTGCTCCGGATCCTCTCATACCCAATCCCACAATACCCACCCTCACAATATCTAATTTTGGTGCTGCATAACCACACATATTAAATCGCTGAGCATCGGGTCTGGGCACATTGAGTAATGAGCGATCCTGCTCATCAGTATTTACAGTTGCAAAAGAGGGTAGGCCAGAAACCACTGCTCCGGTACCCAAGGTTAAGTTTCTTAAAAAATTTCTACGATTTGACATGGTAACAATAATTTTTTAAATAATAGCAATGTTTATGAAATTGAAATTACAGTAAATAACTGTGCTGAATTTAAGCAAACGGTTGCATGAATTTTGGAGGAAGGTTTACAAATAACCAAAGCAAGGATTTTTAGCTTTCACAGAGGTTAAATAATGGAGTAATAGGACGGCTTTGATTTTTTACCGTTACTCCGGTTTTGGAACTACTCAACTACACAAATACCAGGGTACCAAAAAATTCCGGCAAATGAAAATTTGGTTCGGGCCATTCAATCGGCGACCAGCTAATGAAATGTGGCGTAGGTAACAGGTCACCACATTTGTAAAAATTAGCCCTGCAGTTTTTTCCCTTTATTTCTTTTAACTGCTGATAACAAAATACGTTTAAAGGAATGGCCACAGTTAACTCCCAATGTTTATCATCTGCTGCCGGTTGGTTGGAAATAACTGCCTGGTATTTTATCTGGCTTAGCAATGCTTCGGGCAATAATACCCGTTCGGTTTTTTTTTCACCATACCCAACAAGAGCAGTTCCAATACAATTAAATTCGAAATTGTAATAGCTTTTGTCATTTTCAAAACTGATAAAAAATTCCACACAACTGTCTTCATAAACCGCACTATTAATAGCAGCATTGGCAGCACGAACAAATTTTTCGCTTACATAATATTTTAGAAAAATGCAATCTGCACCATAGGCTATAGAAAAATTTACTTCGGGTTTATACGGATAGCTAAGCCATGGCGTATTGTTCAATGAATGTTTGGCAACACTGCCCATAAAGAAAGACACTTCATTGATAGCTGTATTGAAACTGCAATTTTCTAAAGCGACTGCTTCTACCTGTTTCATGTTTTCAATTGAGGCATCTTTTGAATGGTAAAAGATTTATTTCCTGATGTTGTCAAACATATCTGTGGTCATGTCGGCAAGGTCAAAGGATGGCAGCCAATAAATAAATTTGAGTAATGCCCTGCCGAATTACCTGTACATGCAGCATTTCCTTATTCATTACATCCAATGAAACGTACGGTCCGGTACCTGTTAACAAAAGGTTCTCCTCCCGAAGGTCGGAGGCAACCACATTTTTTTCACCGTATATTTTTCGCAGCGCCAATGTTAATTCCACTCCTATTTGTCCGGATGCACCGATGACCAATATCTTTTCCTTTATCATGTTTTGAAATAAAATATTGAACTAAATGTTACCTGTATTTATTTATCGAATATCATTTATCCAGCCTTATTTTTACAAATCTATTCTTCTGTGCAAATAAAAACTTACGCAAACGTGTGCTTAAAACAAATATTAAAAACGCCAGTTTGGCTATTCGGCTAAATGCTGGCTTTAATGCGCTCGTTTTGTTTCCCAAACAACTACTGAAGCGGTTGAATTATTTTTACCGATGATACGCTGTTGTTAGTCCAATGCCGAAATTGATCGGCACAGGTAGGGGCGTGGCAATTGAATGATAGAAACTTATTTTAATGGCAATGCCCGATGGGTTTTACTTAATTACTTTGCCTGCAACAGATTCTCAAAATTTATGACTGGTGCTACTCCATTAGCTGGTCTCGAAATTTTTTCCTTTGCAGAAATATTATTGGTATTTTTAAAACCGCCGGAGTACATGTAAAATAATTTCCCTTCAACACCGGCACCATAATCATAACGCTGGTGCTTTTGCGGACTAGCTGTTGTGGAGAAGACAGCATCTGTTAATTCAATCCATGTGCCGGCTGGCGTGCAAACCCACTGGTTGCCATAATAGGCTTTAAAGTAATCATTTCCGTTACTTCCAAAATTTTCCACAAAAGAATACAAGCCCCTGAAGCCGGTTTTTGTATCTGTTTTATTCTGTGTCCATTCACTCATTAAATGCCATTGGTAATTATCCTGCGGCGTAGCGAAATAGGCGATGTATGTAGTGCTATCTCCGGCCATTGATTTAATGCCATTTAGCAATCGGTAGGTTTTGCCTGCTTGCCAGGGATAAACCAAATGGCTATGTCCACCCGAACCCTCGTCTCCAAACTCACCGGTAAAAACATCCTTGCCTTTACTTTTTAAATTAACTGCATAATCGGATGGAATTTGTTTTGGATCATCAGTTTTATAAAGGCTCCAGATGGAAAATATGAACCTTCTTTCGGTTAATGAATTGATTTGAATGCCCATATAGCCGCTGTTAAAGCCATTGGTTTCATAATAAGCGTTTACAGATTTTTCCACTTCTTTGGGTACCATCACTTCACTATAAAACCATTTAACAGCACTATCTCCGGGCACTGGATAACGCAAGTGTACAGAGGCAGCTCCACGGTATTCGCTTTTATTGTAAGCCAGGCTATCAGGAGTTATACCGCTTGTTTCAATGGCTTCAATATCTGGAAAATAAGCGCCTGTTTTACTGGTAGCCTGTATCAATATTGAATGATAACCTGTTGTAGTGATGTTGAATTTGCCTGCATGTACTGTCTTGAATTCCGGTGATATTTGTACAACTATCGGTCGCATGTTTAGCGCATTATCTAACCCAACGGATAAACGGCTGTTACCTTTTGCTGATTTTAATTTTACTAAAATATCAACCATGCCCTTTTTCCTGCAAAGGAAAAACACTTTTACAAATGCCTGTTTATTTTGCCAGTTGTGGACTCCTTTTTCATCCAGGATAATACCGTTGGTAGAATCTCCGGAAGGGTAGAGGTAGGCGTTAGCTGCAAGAGAAATTGATGATGAGGTATTTAAAGTTCGCCCTACTTGTGCGGTTAGAGTGTAACAAAACCCTGAAAATATTGATATAGAAAATGCTACTTTGAATACAGATTTTGCAGTAGAAAATCTACTAGGGATTTCAACTGCAACATCCCGGTTAAAAATCTTCATAGAGGGAAATTATTAAAAAAAACCGATAGTTGGTCGGGTTTAAAATTGAATAATATTTTAAGTACTATTTATTGCACCTTTAGCTGGTTACTTCCTTCCTGTTTTACCTCCCGGATGGTGGTATTACCGCCTCCATCCAGTGTTAGATTTACAGGCTTATTTTTTCCAGTTGCCCATCGTAAAATCGGGTATATCCATTGTCTGCGAGCGGTTAGCAACTGACTTTGCACCTGCCCCACGCATGCCTGGTCCAATGATGCCCACACGTACTTTATCAAGCTTTGGTGCTTCGTATCCACACATGTTAAATCCTGCTGTTTGCTGCTCCAATTTTTGAAGCAACGCTGAACGTTCTATTTCGTCTGCGATAACGCTTGCAAAAGTGGGCATACCAGTAACCAATTTACCCGTACCGATGGTAAGTTTTTTGAGAAAGTTTCTACGTTTTGAACTCATAGTTGTAAACAGTGATTTGGTGGAAGCAATTTTAAATTGAAATGAAATTATAGCAATTCAGCTTGTAAATCATTAGCAAACGATTGTACCATTTTCGGTATAAATTTTTTGCAAAGATCTATTGTGTTGATGCCTGCAGTTGCTCGATAATTCTTACCTCACCATTTTTTTCCTGAGGCAGCAAATTGCCTCCCGCTACATTGGTATACTGATGTAAAGCCCATTGAACAATTTTATTTGAAGAAAATGTTCTTGCTTGTGCCTGTAACCAATCAGCAGCCTTAGCAGCACCAGATTTTTTTTCAATTGCCCATGCGGAGACCAACTCATTGGCCGATAAAAAATTCATAACAGTATTATCAATCTTTGGCGTAAATGCTATTATCTTATCGAGAGACTGTGATGCTTCGGTGATTTTATTCATCTTCGTTAAGCACAAATAATTCAGCCAATCTTCCAGTCTTTCATCAATATCTGTTTCGTAGGGTTTACCAACCCCAAGATTAGCCGGCCAAAGTTTTGCGCCAGCCACAAGCGATAATGCTTTTTTATATTGCTTCGAACTTAATGCTGCAACCGCCTGCATCAGTTTGGCCTCATGGTACAATTGACGACCTTCAGTTGCACCTTCAAATGGCAGTATCTTCAAATTGGTAAGTAGCGCATCCGCTGTTGCAAATTTTTTATTCAGCAATAGCGCTCTTGCATACAACATACCCATCACATAATCTGCTGGATTATTTTTATAATATGCCTGAGCTACTTCCAATGCCTGTTCGTAATTCTTTTGTAATAAAAAGTGCTCAGCCAGTAATTTTTGGTACCGCCATTTGCCCGGTGCTAACTCAATGGCATGTCGCAGATCTGCTTCTGCAACGGCAGCATTGTCTTTCATTAACGAAGCCCTTGCTGCATAAAAGTTAGCATCTTCAGGCAGGTTGCCACAGGCAGAGAATAACGCTGTTGCTCTCGCCAGGTCATTACGGTTCCAGGCTATCAAGCCAAGATGATATTTTAACTGCCAGTAGTCATTTGTTTTCAAAAGATACTCCAACATTGCTGCAGTTTCCGATCTGAAAGGAAAATTGATGTCCTTTTCAATCTTCGATAAATCAACTGGCTTTTTTTCAAGAAATGCTCTCCAGTAAATAGCTTCAGCATTGGGTGCTGCAATTGAAAATAATTTTTGCGCCGCTGTATCACAACCAAGCTGATGATACCAAATACCAAGTTCTAAAAATGTTTGCTGCGGCATCTCATTTTTGATAGCACCTGTAAATTCCTGCATGGCTTTTTCGGACCCATCCTGCAGGTATCTTTCAAACCCGGCGAAATGATTGAGCGGATCAATAGCTGTAATATCCTGTAGCACTTTTTCAACCGATGATGATTGATGCTGCAACCTGTAACTAACCGCAAGCAACTGCAACGATTCAATGTTATACTGATTATTTAGCAAACTTTTATGGGCATACTCAACGGCTTTCGAAAGCTCCTTTGAACGTAAGTAAATCTTCGCCAACTCAGTGTATGCAGCTGAGCGATACTCTACGCCGGAAGCTGCTATGTCAAATCCATCTTTTGCGTCAGCAATGTTGCCGAGCTGCATGTTTGCAATACCATAGTAATAATTTGCTGCCGCTTCGTAGGTATTGATGGAAAGTGCTTTTGTAGCATATTTTAGGGCAGCATCGTATTGAAATTTCCTTATTTGCAGGCCAGCCATATCGCTTAGTGCAGGTAAATAGTTTGGATCTTTTTGCAGGCAGGCATCCAGCTTATCATTCGCTTTTTCATAATCTTTAAAACTTATGTAATTCTTACCCTGCAGGTACAATCCGTACACAGAATTATTGTCAAAAGATACCGGCATATCCATTGGTCTGTTTAGATCTCCGGCAGTTGGTGATGCATCCCAAACAAGCTTGTCTCTACCAAGTACTAACCGGAGCTTATTTGCATCTGCAATAATCTTTATTGAATCGGCAAACAACTGCATTGGATTTAACGAAACCTGTTTTGAATAAATAGTTTTGCCTCCTTCAAACAGCTCCAGCTTTTCATTAACTTCCTGCAAAGGCGAGAAGAAAATTTTAAGCCAGCCTGCTTCCTGCTTTACATTAACAGCACCATAATTATTTGCTTTTACAAAGCCTCTCGTTTGCTTTACAGGAAACCAAAACTCCGTCCATGTATCGGTTTGATAGGGGGCGAAAGAACGGTGCTTGAAGGGTGTGTACATGCTGTTTTCCGATGACTGATTGAAAAGTCTTCCGCTCTGTACTTCCACATATTGACCGTCTGTGTCCGTTAGTAATTTTTCCCAAATCATTCCCTGCTGAGAGAGCCCCCAAATCCAAATCTTTTTACCTGCTTTATCATCATGATTGCTGTACCTGCCCATACCAAAATCTTCATCGTGCCAGTAGCCACCAAAAAAGTCGGTGTACTTGCCGAATACGTGGTAAGATTTATAACCGCTGAAATTATTGTTCTCATAAAACCGGAGATCTTTTCCATTTTGTTTGTTGATCGGCCAGTCGCTGTGTTCCCCTTCATGACCAATATAATTTTTACCGGGATATATAAATTCGAGGTTGCCCGCTGCCTTAATGCCTGTGTTCATCCATGTATAATATGGTTGTTCCAATGCCGTTGCATTTTGCCAGAAAGAACTGGTGGTGAGATAGGCTTTGTCTTTGGGCAAATTAATATCCATCCGCCAGGATGTGCTGGTTAATAGATCGAGTACACCAATCACCACACTCACGCTGCCATCTTCTCTTTTAATAATTGTGTAATCAACCGGGTTGGCGGTTGCGGGTGTATGACCAATAATGCCATAGTTGGCTTCGATGCCGCCACTCGTCCAGGGGCCACGCATTGCGATGTCTCTGAATTTGATTACATGGTTATTGTAGACAAAATCTTTGCCGGTAGATTTTTCGGTAGCCGACCAAATCTTTCCGCCTATCTCCGGCAGGATGGTAATTTTTATGTAGTCGTTCTCCAGTTCAATTACTTTCCATTCTTTTTGAATGGGCTTGTCGGTAAAGCCATCGAACCTGAAGTAGGGATAGATTTTGGAATCCGGTTTTGGAATAGGATCCGGATCGGAGAATGGATAGGTGGTGAATACTTTTTTATATTCTTTTACAGTTGTGTTTTGCTGTGCAGCGGTATAGACTGTTATGCCTGCAAACAACAAGCACAATGCAATTTTATTTTTCATTAACAGTATTTGTATGAGTTATTTTATTGGATGATTAGTAACCAGCCTTTGTTTTTTTCTACGGTTATTTTATCTGTTGGAGAAAATGTTTTTGATGGCTGAAAGTTTTTGATAGCCGGTGCCACCAATGTTGCTTTGGCTGGATCGATGCCTAATTTCTGCCAGTCGATATTCAGCGTTACGTCCACATCGGTATCGGCCCAGCTTGCAATTGATACCAGCGCCTTGCCATTCTTTTTATAAACCGTTGCCAGCACTTTATCATTGCTTGTTCTTACCGGGCAGTTCTCACTCCAATATCCAATCATATCCGTTCCTTTGATGCCGAAATCATCCCATAGTTTCCAGATGGGTCTTGGGTCGGCATTTTCGCTCCAGGGCATACGATTGGTCATGCCGTAAATTATACCCCGCCAGGCATTACCACCATCTTGCAACATCTCACCCATTAGGCCGAAAGGGATTCCACTTACTTCAGTTAAAAAGAAATCTGGTTTATTTTTTTCGTAATCAAAATATTCACCAAACCACAATTTATTCAGGTAAGGAAAATGCTCCATGTATAAATTGGCGCTGTTGTTAAAACCATCACTTTTGTTGAATTGGTTGGCGCTGTGTAAATCTAAAATTCCCGGATGACCATCTTTTGTGAGCACCCGCTTAATACGCTTCATAGTGATGCGATCAAAGGCTACGTCATCCAGATAAATGCCATCGATGCCTACATTTTGTACCAGCCAGTTCATACCTTCCACATAGTAATTGTGCCAGCGGTTCATGCCACTGTTTACAATGGCCGCATCTTTTATTTCGGGTACAAACCAGGCAGCAATATAGTCGTCGCCCAAATGTTCCTGCAGCCAGCTAAAGCCACCGCCTTTGCCGCCACTAAAAATCTCGTGACCCAAACTTCTCAACGCATGTATTTCATAAGCCTTGTTGCTCAACTCACGAATGGTGTTGTAAATTTTTACTTTCAATCCTTTGCTATGTGCCTCATCAATGTAAGCCTTCATTTTCTTAAACTCAATGAAAGGATAATTGATATATGGATTGATGGCAGTAGCGTGATGAATGTTTACAATCGTAGCACCGGCTGCCTTAATGGTATCGATTGGTTTATAACTGTGAAAGAATCTGCTACTCCATTGCGCTTCGGTATTGATGGCATGAAACGGGGTAATGAGCAGGTTGAAATTATAATACAATACATCGCCTTTCTTCATAGATCTGCTTCCGCTATATGCATTTACCAACACAGAACTTTCCTTAGGAAAAACTTCGATGCCACCTTTGTTATCATTGCCCCAGGAAGAGGGTAACAACAATGGCTTTTGTAAATAAAAATTGGTGTTTAAGGGGCGACTGTATTTTTCATCTCTCAAAGAAAACTGCAATCCGGCATTTACATTTCCAATCCATGCACCATCCTGATTTTTGTGTGCCACATCCCATTTCCATTGCAATGTATCGGGACGGGTGCCGCCCTTTAAACCTAGTCCCATCATGTATTTTGGTACAGATGGATCCAATGGTAAATGAAAATTGATTTCTTTAAAATCCATATCCTGCAGGGCTGTAAACTTAACGGTGTAGTTTAAGAAACCATCAAACTCAAGCGATGCATTGATGTCCATTTGCAAAGCTGCAGAAGTGCTGGTACATTCCCAGGCAACGGTTCCAGCCTCTTTCTTTAAAAATTGGATACCATTTGTTTTCCACGTTAAAGGCTGCTTACCCGCTGTATCATAAAAATGAAAATGTACGGGTTCTACAAAAAGATTATTGGCCTTAGTTCCGATACTGGTCATTTCAGGGGTAAAGAAAGTTTGAATCTGTGCCGGAAAACCATCCCTATTCAAAATCAATTTTCTTCCCAATAAAGAGATCACTGTATCGTTTACTTCGAGTGGTGTGTAAGGCGCAATCACTGTATTCTCCTGCGCCATGGTGGAGTTCAACCATTTTAGGCGGGTCATGTTTTCGGGATGATCGATACCACCATTTTTGGTAATGCCAGCTTCTACTTTTATCTGCAACGAAATGCCGATTGCCTCTGTTCCAGAGCTTACAACTGCCTTACCGGTATAAATGCCCGGCGCTGCATTCTGCGGCACATCAATACCGCACCACATGGGCTGCACATTCCCTTTGGCGACATCTACTTTATTGCTGTAAACGGATGCGTCGTATTTTATGCCATCGGTATTGATACAGCTTATATTTTCTGCTGCGATTGTTTTACCGGCTGCATTTTTTAAATCATAAAATTTTATGCTCACATTCTGCAAATCCTGCAAAGCATACACGCCCAATTGGAAGGTGAGATATTCGCCACGCAAGGCCTTGTCCGTGAATGAATTTTGTATGCCCTTCTTAATCCAGCGTTGCGGCAAATCAGTTTTCATTCTGATAGAATTGGTTCTGTGTTCGGGAAAAACCAAAAAGGAATTGGCTTTACTTTTTTCGATTAAATTTTTTGTTTCAGCAGCAGTAGCAATTACTTCCATGGGGTAAAAGCTGTTGAAGGCATTGATGCTTTGTATTTCTTTTACCAAGCAATTGGTGGCCGTTGCATTGGTTGTAGTTGCCAACCAAGCAGCAGTTGCAGTATTTTCCGGCTTTTGATACAGGCCTTTTGGATAATAGGTTTTAGGGCCATCGTAAATATAAGGCATGTAGTACACATAATAAATGCCGGCGCCAGAAACAGGTTCAAATAAAATTGTGCCAGACTCACGGTTAATATCAGCCGCTTTTACATTCAATACTTTCTTCCCGGTTTTTGCATCCTGTACAATGATTCTTTTAGTATCGGGATGATAGTCTCTTCTGCGCCAGCCAATCACGGCTTTGGCAACATTTCCTTTGCCTGTAAACTGAACAACAGCCCGTTGATTACCCAGCGAATCGGGGTTCCAGCTATTCTTGCCATCGGTATAAGAAATCTGTTGCGCTTTTGCTGGGTTACTGAAAAGGGAAATGTACAAAAGTATTATGCTGATAGAAATTATCCGGTTTTTTAGTATTGACATATTGCTTTTAATTTGACGAGTTAAATTGAATGATTACAATTATTTTTTAGCAGTAAAACCCATTATGCACAATGCCTCGCTGCATGCAATCGATTGATAGTGCAGTTGCTTTCGTTCAGTAATAACTATATGTAGAAAACTTCTTGAACAGTTGAAAATAACTGACTATTTCAACTTTGCATAACAAGCATTCGCATACATGAAACAACAAGGTATCCAAAAAAAAGATTTAACAGGGACGCAAACGATTGACTTAGTTATCAACGGTAATTTTAGTTCTTCTGTTCTGCTAAAATACTCAAGTAGATGAATGAAATTGTATTTTCATTCGCACCTGAATAATGGGCGGTTGTTAGAAACTACAGCTCAATCACACGGTGTATAACATGATCTAAAATGAAGGGTCTATAGCAGTTTATTTTTTGTAAAAGAATTGTATTGAACAAAGGTTGGTTGTGAAATACCAGCTTAATAAACTGGTTTCATGTTTTTATTTTTCCAATAACTTATGATTACCGGATATGGCCCGTATTTATGTTGTGTCTCGGAGAAGGTATCTACAAACGGGCCAATTCCATAGTCAATGGATTTTTCGCTGATGGTTGGATAATCAAAAGATTCTACACCGTGCCTCGGGTGAATTTTATCATCATTTACGAATGCAGCAATATCAAGGGCTTCTTCATCGGTTAAAACAGGCTTGTCCCAGGTGGCTTTGTCAAAAGGCATATTGGCCTTAAGCCACTGTGCCTGTTTAATAACACGGTGCATACTAGAACCCGGCTGATAACCACGGGTGCCCCACAACGGAGGATACACATAAGTTACACTGTCTGACCGCATGATGCCTTCCCCATTAGCGCCATGGCATCTTACACAATGCACATTAAATAAAATACTTCCACGGGCTGAACTTGCTGCAACATCCGGAAACTTTATCTCCATATTTTTTTCACCCTTAAACTTTTTTGCCTTAGGCGCAAATCCATTGATCCATCTAAAATATGACAGGAATGCTACCATTTCTTTTCCATCGAGTGGCAAAGGTTTGCCGCTATGAGGCCTCATAACACAGTTGTTCACTCTTTCTGCCATTGTTAGAATCTTACCTTCCCTTGCACGGTATTGCGGATAATTTTCGTGTGAAGCCAGCAGGTTAAAAGAATATAATTTAGTGCCTGCATCCTGGTGGCAATTGGTGCAATTCATTTTGTTGCCGAGGTATTTTCCATTGATTCCATTAGGGCCAATATAGTAGGCTGTATTCAGCATTAAATCTCTTCCGTAGCGTACTGCTTCTCCAAATTTATCATTCGGAATTTTTGACGTATCTACTCTTATCAATGTGTCTGTATTGCCTGATACAATTTCCGAATTGCTACCGGCATTTTTACTCTTTTCGTTACAGGAAATAAATACCCAAAGAACAGTAAATATTAAAAAAATAAAAAAGCAGATTGGATAATATTTTTTCATGGCTGTTTGGTTGCTGTAGTGATTTCAATGGATGGCTGCAAATAGGAAGCAAATAGTTCGGGTTTTAAAAACTCAACCCGATAGGGGGGTATACCGGTATTCAATGTCCATAATAAAGCACCCTTTTTATTTGCAAGAACAGTGATGTGTTTTTTTGAACAACAACATAATATGGTGGTATCGTTTACCATATAGGCACTACCCATTCTCTCATTAAAAACATCTACCGGTAACTTTATGTGCAGGTCTATTTTGGCCGATTTATTTGCTTCATCCAATTTTAAAGCGAATACTTCCGATTGTTTTTTTTCTACCCCATTATCGAAAAACATCAGGCTTCCATATGGATTAATGTGGACGGCATGTGACTGTGTAAAATTACATTCGGCGGGCATTGCAATGGTACCGCCTTTGCCAAATTTCCAGATAATTTTTCCGGTGTGGGAATCCAATTTCCAGATTTGCCCAAGGTTGTAAAATGAAATTAAAAAATTACCGTCTTTGTCAAAGTTCAAACTATTGGCATGTGTCCAGTCCTTTTTATTTTTAAGGATACCCGGTTCTTTTAAAGGATCCATCACATCGAACACACTCCATTGCCATAGTTTTTTTCCATTGTTATCCATGATGAGGATACCATCGCTACTTACCGTATCACGGCTGCCTCCTCCAATGGAACTTAAATCCATTACCTGGTCATCCATATACAAGGTGATGATTTCATTTTTACTTCTTTTAAATACTTCGTGGTGGATGACCTGTTTAAAATCACCTTGTCCTTTTTTTAGATGCAGTAGGGTATCTCCCAACATATTTACTTCTAAAATTTCACTGCCATAACTGGTTGGCTCATCATTTTTACCAAGGATAGAAATGATGCTGGTATCCTGCGTAAAACGGGTTACTTTAAATCCTGTTCCATCAATCATGTGGTACCATCTTAACTGGCCTTTGTAATCCACCATGTAAAGAATTCCGGGTGTTTCCCTTTTATTCATCAACATCAGGCCATCTTTAAATTGCTGCGGTAACTGTTCCGGATTATTGCAGGAATATTTAAACTGCTCCTGCAACCATACCGGAAGGGCCCTTGATTGGAAAGTATAAATTTTGCTGGCAGTTTTCACTCCATTTGCATTACTTATAATTTGGTAGGAATAATTTGTTTGAGGAATGATATTACAAAGTACCAACTTATGCTGCAATCCCTTTTTCGAAATGAGCGAATTCATTTTCGCCTTTACGCCAATACTATCCGGCCAATAAACTGCGAAAACTTCCGCCTCCTTTCCTGATAATACATCAAGCTGAATTTTTAATTCGTTGTTGTTGTAGGTACTTACTTTAATTGATTCAATAATTTTTACATCATTGTTAAAACAACCAATGAAAACGAAGGCTATTAAAAATAAGCTGAGGTGTTGTAACAAATACTTGATCATTAAAAACTTTTTGCAATTAGAAAGGGTATTTCTTAATAAAAAGATACTGTTAAAAACTGATGCAATTTTTATTTATTCGAAAAATTAAATGATCAGAAATAAGCATCTTAAAAAAAGATACCTATTCCTGACCAAACATAAATCGTTTATACATTCATTTTATCTATCTGCATTACTCAGATTAGGGTTAAGGTTTACCTGACTCTGTGGATAGGTGAAATATTTATTTTTCGGCATCACAATATTTGCCGGCTGGCCAATCCTTCTTAGGTAAGCGTTTACAATCACATCATACTTCCCCATTCTTATAAGGTCTGAACGTCTTTTGCCTTCATAAAAGAATTCCCATCCACGTTCTTGTAAAATTGCATCTCGTAAGGTTTCCTTTGTAAAGTCGCCAATGGTAAGCAACTTTGCATTTGACCTTGCCTTTACCTGGTTAATCAGGCCTATGCTTTCAGCAGTAGGTCCACTAATTTCATTCAATGCTTCTGCACGGCTTAATAATACATCTGCATATCTTAGTATATCTACACTATGTCCATCATAATAAGTTTTTGAACCATTTTCGTCTGCATACTTTCGGGTTGCAATATCCGCCATATAAAACTGGCCTGCAGGCGGAGTGGCACCGGGTGTAGGTGCCTGTTTATACAATAAATTATCTACACCAACATAGGAAGGGAAATAGCATTTTTTACGTTCATCTGCATCGTCATAGGTATTCCAAAAATCCCAGGTAACTGTGTAATACTGCCACCTGTCTAATATTACCGGGTGATTGGAAGGGCCAAAGTGATTGAGCAATTCAGTGCCATTCAGGTTTGCATCACTCAATACAGAAAAAATATTTTCACTGCACCATTTGTTGGATTCAGCAAATAATCCAAGGTAAGATGGGAACAGCGTGTAAACGTTGAGGTCCATTACCTGCTTTGCTACATCAGCAGCTTTTTGCCAATCGTGCCTGCGCAGGTGCAGTTTTGCCAGCAGGGTAAGAGCAGAACCCTTTGTAGCCCGTCCAACATCATTGCTGTTGTAAATAGCATTGTTTATATAATTTAGCGGTAAGGCAGCGGCTGCATCAGTGAGATCAGCAATTAATAATGCTTCAATTTCTTCGAGTGGTGCAGGCATTGGCTGACTGGTATAATCCGGACTTGCAATATCTTTCTCTGTAGTTAAAATTACGGGGCCCCATGCATCGGTTAAATCCATGTAGGCAACTGCACGTAAAAATTTTATTTCGGAAAGAAACTGCTTTTTTTCAACATCGGAAATGGCGGTCATGGGTGTTAAATTATAAATTGCATTATTCGCATTTGCGATCAACTTATAAATCTGTCTCCAATCTTCTCCCAGCAAACCGTTGGATGAATTCCATAGGCCCAATGAAAGTTGGCCAGGATCGCCTCCATAATTACAATGACCAAGATCTGTAGTAAGATCGGTTAATGCAAAATGCCTTACTGTCCAATAGTCAAAATTATCTCCAACCGCCGGGCCCTTTAACCGGGCATACACGGCATTTACAACTGCAATTGCATCAGATTTGGTTTGAAAAGCATTTGCATTGGTAAGGGTGCTATACACGGTTGGATCCAGGTTCTTATGACATGAATATTGCAGTAATACCGGGATGAACAGAAATAGTATTTTAATTTTTTTCATTATAGTTAATTTTTAATAATTGTAAATATTTGAATAGCGGAATAAATTATCCTATTAATGAATCGTTAATTTAATGCCTATGGTAAAGGTTTTAAAGGCCGGAAACGAATTAAAATCTATTCCACCACCAACATTACTACCTGAATGTGTATTAACCTCAGGATCTGTACCGGTGTATTTTGTAATTGTCAATAGGTTTTGACCAGATGCATATATCCTTAAACCATCGATAAATTTTACTTTTTTTATGAGTTGTACCGGAATGTTATAGCCCAATGAAAGAAGTTTCAATCTTACGTAGGATGCATCTTCAACAAATCTGGAGTTCACATAGCTGCCATAGGTACTTGTAAAATAACCATCTCTTGGGATATCCGTATTTTCATTCTTACCAGCTACCCATCGGTTCAATGCATCGGTACTGGTAGTTGACTCCAATACCAGGCGGTTCATATTGTATAAAGAATAATCAAATGCACCCTGGAAGAATACTACTAAATCGAAGCCCTTATATCTAAAATCATTATTAAAACCTCCTACAAAACGGGGGTTCGTATTTCCCATATATGTTCTGTCGTCTGGCGTTAATTTACCGTCTCCATTTATATCTACATACTTGGGGTCACCTGGTTTTGAAAGCGGTTGAGGAGCATAGGTTTCACCGGCTTTAATGACGCCTGCATACTGGTAACCATACAAAACTCCTAGTTCTTTTCCGGGTTCAATCCTGGTGAATTCCCGGCCCGAAACAACACCACTTGGATTGGCTGTATTGGTGCTGATGATTTTAACATTGTTAGCCAGTCCCAGTGTTTTTTGCTTATTGTAGGCGATATTGAAAGTAGTATTCCAGGTAAAGTTTTTTGTTTTAATATTTTCAGTATTGATGCCCAATTCAATACCGCTATTCTGAATAGATCCGGCATTGGTGATCTGGCTTGCAAAGCCCCACCATTGCCCAACAGGTACTGCCAGTAGCAAATCGGATGTTTTCTTTTGGTAATAATCCATGGTAACATTTAACTTACCATTAAAAAATCCCATATCCAGGCCGATATCCATTTGAGCGGTTGATTCCCATTTCAAATTATTATTTGATAAAGACGCTGGTTCTATGCCCGAAACAAAATTGGCACCTATAGAAGTTCCATAAGAAGAGAATCTGCTTAGAAAGGCGTAATCACCAATACGATCGTTACCAGTAATACCATAACTGGTCCTGATTTTTAAGTTTGAAAAAACATGCAGGTTTTCAATGAAAGGTTCATTTGTTAACCGGTATGCAAGAGCGCCCGAAGGAAATATTGCATGACGATTATTTGGACCAAACCTTGACGAAGCATCATCCCTTATGGTGAAAGTGGCCAACAACTTATCATTGTAGGAGTAATTCAATCTTCCATAATAAGAAGAGAGTTTGCTCAGTATCCTGCTGCTGTTTGGCACTGAAGAACCTTGTACCGTAGGATTGGCACCGCCAAACAGGTTATAATATAAAAATATATCGGTCGAAAAATTACTGCTTCCGGCACCAAGGCCTTCAGCAACATCTTTTTGACTTGACAACCCAGCCAAAGCTGTAAACGAATGAACCCCGGTACTATATTTAAAGGTTAAATACTGCTCGGCCAACCACCGGAAATTAGTGCTCATCTGCTCCTGGGCGATACCTCCGTTTGCAGCACCGGCTACCAATGTGCGGGGAGTGTATTGCCCTGCGGTGCGTTGGTTAAACTCGGCGCCTCCACTAATATGATAGGTTAGGTTTTTGAGGATTTGATAATCGAGAAACATATTGCCATTGATTAACCTGGTAGTTGCAGTATTTGTTGGTTCGGATATAACCGCTACCGCATTATCTTTTCCCAGGTACCTGTAATATGTTCCATCCGGATTGTAAACAGGTAAGTTTGGAGAAGCTGTAAATATGGAATACATCGGTGCGGTGATGTCTGCGTTGTATCTCAGTAAATTTGTTTTTGTACTGGCGCCATAAAAATTGGCTCCAACTTTTACTCTTTCACTGAAATTTTTCTCAGCGCCCATTCTCACAGAAAACCGCTCCATATCAGTATGTTTTAATACACCCTCCTGTTTAAAATAATTACCAGACATGTACAATTTTGAATTTTTATCATTCCCGCTAAAACTAATATAACTATTCAAAACAGAAGCTTGCTGAGTTGTCGCATCATACCAGTTGGTATTGGCAACCGGAAGGGTGGATGGAAAAACCGGGGGCTTCCCGTTTTCAGCAGCAACTGCATTTTGAATAGAAACGTACTGTGTACCATTTAATAATGTAGGATTGTAAGATAAGTTCTGATTGCCTTTTGACACATCCGCCTCCAGCTGCTGCTTTCCGGCTTTCCCTTTTTTTGTTGTGATCAACACAACCCCGTTACCACCCCGTGCACCATAAATTGCTGTAGCAGAAGCATCCTTCAAAATCTGGATGTCTTCTATATCATTTGGATTAATATTTTTTCCATTATCACTAATCAGCCCATCTACCACATACAAGGGTTCATTGGTGGTATTGATGGAGTTACCTCCCCTGATTACAATAGCAACAGTTCCACCCGGCGAAAAATCAGATTGTTGTACCTGCACTCCGGCGGCACGTCCCTGGATTGCCTGAGCAACGTTAGAGGTGGTTCCACCCAAATTCAAATGATCACTGTTTACAGAACTAACAGAACCCGTTAGATCCTTTTTCTTTTGTGTTCCATATCCAATCACCACTACATCACTCAATTGCTGTTGCAGTAATTTTAAGGAGATGCTTACATCTGTTTGATTTGGCTGAAGTGTTATTGTTGCAGGTTCATACCCAACATAACTTACCTCCAGTGTACTTTTTGCAGTTGCACTATTTAAAGTGAACTGGCCATTCTCGTCAGTGGTTACACTCAGCCTGGTACCTTTTAAAGAAACAGTGGCCTTTGACAAGGGCGTGTTGTTTTCTGACAATACTCTTCCGGTAATTTTTATTTGGGAATAGCCGTTGATGCTAATAAATCCAGTTAGGAGCAAAATGTAAATTTTGATCAGTCGCATATTCAGTTGTTTTAGTTGTTGATGAACAAGATAAAATCTTTTTTTTTCATATCCAACAACCGCTAGTCTGTCGGAATTTACACAAACGGTTGTTTTAGGGACGCAACCGTTTGCGCCATTTTTAGAAAAACTCAAAATATCCTTTTTAACAACTGTTTGCTTCCTTGGAGAGATGGAAGAATATGATTGGCATAAATCCTCTTCAGCCAATACTTTTTAAACCGGATAAGTATAAAAGTATACTTGTCCAAAGCCTTCAATACCTTACCAACAATAAAAAGAAACTTGCTTGTGATTGAGCTATACTCACATAAAGCTGTCATGCAAAAACCCGGATACATACATCGGAATACTGGGAAAGTTCGTTTGTGCTTACACTTTGCTAACTACCATACATTTCAAGGCTTCCGATGTTGGTGAAAGCAACAACATTAGCATAAGGGATAGCAAGCTCTATTTTAAGGAAAGGGTTGGAAGGCCGACAAGGGCATAAAAGCAAAAAATGAAAATCTGACCGCATTTTGAGACTATCACTGTCCTTGGTTTATGACAAGGCACATCGGTGTTACGCACGGCACTTCTTTAAAGCAAACCGTGGAGTTTAACTTAGTAACTTTTAAATTTAAATTTGATAAAGAGTGTACGATCGATGTTAGTGTTTTTTAAAATACTGCATAAATATATGAGGGAGTTACGATTTTCTAAAAGCCCATTTAAACATTTCTTTCCACGAAGCTTTTTTGCCATACATTAAAATTCCGGTGCGGTATATTTTACCCGCCAGCCAGGTTGTAAAAATAAATCCAGCCACCAACAGTGCCATAGAGGTTAGCAACTGGTACCAGGGCACGCCGCTTGGTATGCGGCCCATCATTACAATGGGTGAGGTAAAGGGTATCATGCTGGCCCAAACCATGATGGAACTATCAGGCGTATTTAAATTGCTACTCATTATGATGAATGCAAAAATGATGGGCATGGTGATGGGCAACATCAGTGATTGTGCCTCCTGTTGATCTTCATTTATTACACTGCCGATGGCAGCAAACAAAGAAGCATAAAATAAATAGCCGCCTAAAAAATAAAATGCAAAGCAACTTAATACCAGCAGCCAGTTTACATTGCTGATGTTTTTTTGCAGTTCAATCATCTTCATTGCCATGGCTGTATTACCGCCTCCGCCTGGCATAGCCTGGTTGGCTGCACCAGCCTGCTGTATCATTTCGTGTGGCAAAAATGCGCCTGCTGCTGTGGTAAGTATCATTACCAAAATAATCCATAAAGCAAATTGTGTAAGGCCTACCAGTGCAATGCCTAAAATCTTTCCCATCATCAATTGAAATGGTTTTACGCTGCTCACCATTACTTCTGCAATCCGATTAGTTTTTTCTTCCATCACGCCCCTCATTACCATGGCACCAAATATAAACATGGTGATGTAGATTAAAATACCGCTTCCAAAGCCCACTCCATAATTAATTGCCGCATTTACTTCCTGCGATTTGCCGCTTTCGCTGGCCACCCGGTTGTCAACTGTAAAAGCCCCTTTAGATTTTTTATTGATGCTATCCAGAATTTCTTTACGGATACCTTTTTGCTGTAACTGGTCTTTTTCGTAAGCCTTATCCAGTCGGTCTTCCAGCGTTTCCTTCGTATCCATGCCCAATTGTTTATTAGAGTGGATGGTGAATTTTTTACTGAGTGAATCGTTGTTGAGATTTAGTACCGCATCATATCCCTTGCTTTTGAAATTGCTGCTATCAACAGCTGTCGTAAAATTAAATAGTAACCTGGATGAGTCACTTTCCAGATTTTCCTTTACATATGAAGGGTAGTTTACTACTGCAATTTTTTTAAGATTGTCTTTAGATGTAGCAGCAAAATATGCTGACCCAAAAATGAATAACAGCATTGCAATAGGCAATAGAAATGTAGAGAGCAAAAATGTTTTATTTCTTACCCTTGTTATGTATTCTCTTTTTAAAATCAGGCCTATCTTGTTCATATAAATATTTTAGTGAATGGTTGATGGTGAATGGTCAATGGTCAATGGTGAATGGTAAATTGTGAATGGTGAATTGTGAATGGTGAATATTGAACAGTGAATTTATTTGTATTTAAGAATTCATTTTAAAACCAGCATAAAATAATCGATAAAAGATGATCCTAGCGAATGAAGGATGGTCAAAAATTCACCATTGACCATTGACCATTCACCACTACACTTTTTGAAACTGCCTTGCTTCGGGTGTGCCTTCTACAAGCTTGATAAAAATATCATTCAGCGATGGCAGCACTTCATTAAATGAATTGATCGCAATTTTTTGATCAATGAAAAATTTAAGCACATCGTTGGTAGTGCTTTCATGCTGTAATTTTATCAACAATTTTTCCGGCTGGTGTTTTATCACCTCAAAAATATAAGTCATCAGGTTGTGTGCATTCGTTTGTGCGCCCAACTGAAAAATATTTTCTTTAAACTGATTTTTTATTTCTGTAACGGTACCATCCAGTATTTTTTTGCCTTTGTTTACCAATACAATATGATCGCAGATTTCTTCTACCTGCTCCATCCGGTGTGTACTAAAAATAACGGTGCTGCCTTTTTGAGCCAGGTTAAAGATTTCTTCTTTAATAAGATTGGCATTAACAGGATCCAGGCCACTAAAGGGCTCATCGAGGATGATAAGTTTGGGCTCGTGTAAAACAGTTATTACAAATTGTAATTTCTGGCTCATGCCTTTGCTGAGATCTTCTACTTTTTTATTCCACCAGCTTTCCATTTCAAACCTCACAAACCATTCTTTTATTTTATGCATGGCCTCGCTCTTGCTCATGCCTTTTAGCTGGGCTAAGTATAAAGCCTGCTCACCTATTTTCATTTTTTTGTACAGGCCTCTTTCCTCAGGCATGTAACCGATGTAGCGGATATCATCGATGGGATCAAATTTTCTGCCATTGAAGGTGATGTTGCCTTCGTCCGGATAAAAAATACCGGTTATCATTCTAAGCAAGGTTGTTTTACCTGCGCCATTGGGCCCCAGCAAACCAAAAATACTTCCCTGCTCAATGTTGAAGCTTATATCATCAACGGCTTTTTGAGTGGCAAAATATTTTTTAAGGTTTTGTAGTTCTAAAATATTCATTCGATGTAAGGTTAGCTTTTGAATGTTAAAAATACTTATCAGCAAAACAATTTGATGAAAAGATATGATAAACGGTTGACTCCATTTTTTATACCTGCTGTAATATTAGTAACACAAAATATTATTTTATTACAACCTTGTAAAAAATATTTGAAGGGTTTTATTTTCACTTAATGAAAAGCATAAACTGAAATTTCACTTTCACTTTTGCTAATTGCTAATTGCGAATTGCATGTTGCAGATTGCCATTTCAATTTGACATCAATTGCACAGTAATACCTTAGCCAATTGTTTAGCCACCCTTTCTCCATCCATTGCAGCA
>JBBQEA010000043.1:0-27409 GCA_038320245.1 Chitinophagales bacterium
ATTGTGAATGGCTCCGTTTGGATTTGCAGCTGGATGAATGCTTCCCTTTTCATCGCAGAAACGATAAATAATCTGGCGGTGCATCTCCAGGCTTTCCAATGTGGCTGTATCTGCAAAATATCTTCCCTCACCATGTGCAACCGGAATTTTCAGTGCTGATGACCCCTCGGTAGCTGCTTCTTTTATAAAAACATTTTTGCAAACAAATTGCTGTTGTTCGTTGCGCAACAATACGCCGGGCAACAAACCGCTTTCGCATAAAATCTGGAAGCCATTACACACACCTAGCACCTTTCCGCCTTTGTTGGCAAATTCAATTACACTTTGCATCATCGGGCTAAATTTGGCAATTGCCCCGCAACGCAGGTAGTCGCCATAACTAAACCCACCCGGCAATACAATACAATCATCAGTTGTAAACAGGCTGATGTCTTTATCCTTATGCCAAAGTGAAATAACCTCCTGGTTTAAATTGGTTTCAAGTGCTTCTATCATATCCCTGTCGCAGTTGCTGCCCGGGAAAATTACAACGCCAAATTTCATAATATCGATGATAAAGTTTACAGGTGACTGGTTGGGTTGATATAAAAAACATTCATTACAACCGTACCATATTTGTCCATTTAAAATAAAATGAACAATAAAAGACCTATTCAAGTACAATTGCAGGTGGCAAAAGTATTGTTAAAAAATAAAAAAGGCATTTTTATTATCGCACAAAATATCCAAATGCTACAACAAAAGCAACCATCAGCCAATGCAATAATTGTGGAAACCATCTTTTTTGAGGATATAAAAATGCACAGCCAACAAATGCAGACATAGGTACTGCACACAATATCCAATATTGAAAAGTGTGGGCAGCATTAATAAAAGGAATGCATACCGCCACAAAAAAATACAAAAAAACAAGATTCCAGCTTTTACGGGTTTGCACCAGCTGTCGTAAAAAGTTTTGCCTGATGAAAATAAGGCCAATGATGGAAGCAAACAGTACAATAATGATCGCTGCCAATGCCCACTTTGACTCATAAAAATGCGGCAGACTAAGCGAAAAGCCGGGGAGATGATAGTCTTTCCATCTATCGGTTAAAAATATAAAGGCCAATAAAAAATAATAAGGCGTTACAATACCCAATAAAGAAATTAGCCATTCGGCTAATTTAAATGGCCTTGTTACAATTAAACCAACTATCATCAATACCGCAAATGCGATAGAAGGAAAATAAAAAAAAGTTGCTATGCCGATTGCAAAACCAATATTAAAAAGAGTGGCAGAAACATTACGTGTATTGTGAAGGCTGCTCATACGTGCCCAAACCCATATCATCAACGTATTAACAATAAGGGGGGCCGATAATACATTCCACTCTTTGAATAAAGAAGTGATGAGCAGGTAAGCCATCGCAATAAGATAATTTGGCTTCTGCATAAGCCGTTGCCCATTGGCCAGTTGATTGAATGAAATGGCCTGTGTATACAATAATAAAAAGGTAATTAATGGATAAATAGCAGGCAGTGAAGTTCCGAAAGTATTTAACTGAAGCAGTAGTTGTTTAAATAGAAATCCATCGGTTTGCTGCAGTACCGGTTTATCTATGTGATGGACAAAAGAAGGTAACTTAAGCAGTATGCCATAAACTAACAGCAAAAAAGTGTTGTAAGGATTGTTGGCTTTAAAAGTGCCTGTCACAATTATATTTTATGATTAATAGTTGCAAAAATGAGCAATAAATACTTGTAAAAAAAATGAATGATTTTACATCATTTTATATCAACTACAAACCACTTCAATTTACGGGATAGCATCTTTAATTAATAAACCTACCTGTTACGGTATTAACATCAAATATTGTGGAAGGTATTTAAAAATCAACTTTAGCAAAACATATCTTACCCCTGTAAGTACTGGGAATAATTACTTCTCTCGATCCGATTTTTTTTGCAAAGCGAGGCATAAATTCATAACCCTGATCGTATGTTCTAAGTGTAGGATTTCGTTTGAGGGTACCATCTAATGAAAGTACTTTATCCATTAATAATTTATCCCGTCGGGTAATATCATTAAATATAAAATGAAGTTCGCCTCCTGTAGAAAAAGTACTGTAGGAAAGATGATTGTCTCTATCGTCGGAAAATTGTTGTTTAGGAATGATATTGGTCCATTCCGGAATACCATTTTTTGCTACGCTCAACACCAGGATATTATCGTAGTAATTACGGGTATTTTGCGAACCTGTTCCGTTACCAAACAAACCATAAGGCCTGTAATAGCCGCCAAAACCGGGGTTGTAATAATTGTAATAATTATAAGAATTAAGGTAAGGAGAACCATATAAATAATCATTCCGGTTCCAATTATTTAATCCACTGGACTGGCTTGAATAATCTTCTGCATGAAGAATATAACTACCGTCTTTTTTCAAAATAATATTCCTAATAAAGAAATCGTTAAAAGCATTTTTTGCATTCCCGCTGCTTTTAGCCATCGATCTTAAATCATTATCAAAATGACTTAAAACTGTGGCGTTCACGCTATCGCCTGTGGCATCCCAAATAGAACAAAACAACCCATCTATTGGTCCGTTTGACTCCTTGTAAAAAAACGAATTGAGTATATACCTTTTGTTTAAGTTGTCGATTTTTATTTTTACTTCATCAACAAATGTTTTGTTTAGGTTTAAAGTATGCGACAAAAACTTATCCGATGTGGGGGCCTTGGTTATAAGAAAAAGGGAAGAATAATAAGCACGGTTACTGGTTTTGACTGCTGCAGAGAAAATAAAATTTCCCTCATTATCCAATAAAAAATCACTGAAAGTGCTCCGGTTATCGTCATAGTCAAGATCTTGCCGGGATTTGTGCAACACCTGCAACTGGTCATCGAAAAGGATAGTTGCAAACTGGTATTTATCCTCTCTTTTTTGAATCTTAAAAACCATTATTTTTTTTCTGTCGTCACTATTGATGGTAGAGTAAATTTTATTATCACTCAGCCCGCCAATATGGGTTGTATCCAACTCTATTGGTTCATTCATTTTTTTTCCATCAGCATCCATTTTTACTGCCATGCAATAAACAATACTTTTTTTCTGATACTGATAGATCAAATAAAAAAAATCAGGATAAGCCACATAATCTACATTAAATACCTTGCCTGGTAAAAAGTCAAGATCTACTTTTTCATTTAGTACCATGCTATCGTTATAAACATTTAATGAGTACTTATAACGCATGTTTTTAAAGATGATGATATTGTTATTTACTTTACCAATTATATCAAAATTCATATCCCTGTTATCTTCACTAAAAGGTTCAGAAAAAACAATTTGTTGTGCAGATGCCCAGGAACAACATGCTACAAAAAATAAGAAAAATAAAAATCTCCGCTTCATAAATAAAGAAAATTTTAAAGAATAAAATTACACAATAATGCTCAATGAATTTGTTATAATAATCGTAAGATGCAGCAATTGCTGATTTTACATTTAAACATTTAAACAATATCCTTAGGCAACCCTGCCACATTCCGTATTTGGAAATTAACAAAACTATTACGCCTGTTATTTGTATTGCACCATTTTACCAACATTAAATAGTTTATTCCTAAAAACATAACTTGTACTTTCAATCATCAGTATGAACACAGTTTTACTTACAGGCGGCACCGGTCTTGTTGGGCGCTCGTTAACCCGCCATTTAATTGCAAAAGGTTATAAGGTAATTATTCTAACAAGAAAATTACCTTCCGCTGCGCAGGAACAAGTTGAATACGCAGTTTGGGATATACCTTCCAACACAATCGATTTGCAGGCTATTCAAAAAGCTGATTTTATTATTCACCTGGCAGGTGCAGGTGTGGTAGATAAAAGATGGACTGATGCTTACAAAAAAGAAATAAAGGATAGCAGAACGCAAAGCAGTGCTATATTGGTAGCCACCTTAAAAAATAATACCAACAAGGTAAAAGCTGTAATTAGTGCAAGTGCTATTGGCTGGTACGGTGCAGATGCTATGAGCGCCGGAAAACAACATCATTTTTTAGAAACAGATAAAGCTGCAACCGGCTTTTTGGGAGAAACCTGTAAGCTTTGGGAAGAAAGTATTGAGCCGGTGCAACAGTTGGGAATTCGTTTGGTTAAATTACGAACCGGTATTGTGTTAAGTAATGATGGCGGCGCATTGGCAGAATTTAAGAAGCCGATAAAACTGGGCATTGCAGGTATACTAGGTAATGGTAAACAAATTGTAAGCTGGATACATATCGATGACCTATGCAGAATGTTTATTGCATCAATAGAAAATGATTTAATGAGTGGAAGTTATAATGCGGTAGCACCCGATCCGGTTAGCAATAAAACCCTTACACTGGAACTTGCAAAACAAATAAAAGGCAAATTTTTTATTCCGGTTCATGTACCGGCTTTTGTGTTACAAATAATGTTGGGTGAAAGTAGTGTTGAGGTATTGAAAAGTACAACGGTAAGCAGTGAAAAAATCAGACAGACGGGATTTACATTTTTATACCCGGATATAGAAAATGCGTTGCAACAATTATGTAAACGTATTTAAAAAAAATCCCCGGCTTTAAACGGGGATTTTTTTTAAATAATACAGAACTAATCTTTCTTTTGGATTTCTACTTTCGACTTTGGCAGCGTGCTTTTTGCGTTTCCTGTAAACAAAGCAGGGTTTGCTTTTGACGGATCGCCCTGGTAGGCCCAAACCGTTTTACCTATATATTTATTAAACACACCGTTTAGTTCCTTCAGATTTACTTTCTTCATATCATCGCTGATGCTGACTGCTCTTTTCCAGTTGTTATGTAAAACTTCGTTGCTGGCGAGCGATGTAGCCTGTGCGCTGTTGGTTTCCTGCCTGTAAAAAAAACCGGTTAAATAGCCCGTTTTAATATTTTGTAATTCATCGGGAGTAAACCCATCTTTTTTTGTTTTATCAATCAAGGTTTTTAACACCTCCATATACTTATTGGGATTGGTAGTAGATACGCTAATGTTGGCAGATGGAGATGCACCGCCATCAAACCAGCTACCGGGTGCGTAGGATAATCCATTTTTAGAACGTACTTCTAAAAAATGACGCTGGCTAAAAATGCGCATGGCCAAAACAAAAGCATTGTATTCCGGCGAACCGGGAAGAGGGCCGGTTGTAACACCCTGTATATAATTGGTAGCAAAATCTTTCTTTTGAGATTTGAAAGAACTGGCTGCAGGGGTAAGCATTGTCTTCTTCAACACAAATGGCTTCCCCTCCGGGATAGATGCCAACATAGTTTTAATTTTTTCTTCTAATGTACTGCGGTCAAGTTCTCCAACTACAACAATTACCATACGGGATTTGGTTAATATGGATTTGTAGTACGCTTTGGTTTCTGCCGAAGACAGCTTAGTAACAGTTGCCACAGTACCTTCCGGTGATTTTGCATAATCCTTTCCTGCAAAAGCTGTTTGCTTGGCCATTTTATTAATTGCATAATCGGGTTGAGATTCCTGTGCACGCAAAGAAGCAATTGCATCACCCTTAATTCTTTCAAACTCTTTATTATCAAAAACAGGACTGGTAAGGGCATTTACATACAATGGCCAGGCTACATCAAAATCACTTTTAATACAGTTTAAATTAAAGCTGGCGAAATCCATTGCCGTACTGCCATACACCTGTGCGCTAATTTTATCTAACTTATTTTTAAAACTATTTTTGTCATCTGCCGAATTACCACACTCCGTAAGTGCAGACATAGCAAGGGTTTCAATGCCCTGCTTATCTGCAGGATAATTTTGAACACCTCCTTTTATAATAGTTTGAATTTCTACTATTTCATTGTTACTTGGTTGTACAATTACTTTTACACCGCTTATAGTCATTTCGTAGGCGGCTCCTTTTTGTGCAAATACAGAAACGGCTGCCATTAAAAAAAAGGCCGCTAACAAAAGCTGTTTATGTTTAAAAAATAACTTTCTCATATAATTACTGATTTAAAAATTAAAGATTGGGTTTAAAAAAACTATCTGTGTTAGCCGCTTTATTCATTGCCGCATTAATAATCATACCTGCAACATATTTTTTTCCGGTTATGTATTTATCCACGTATTGTTTAATATCTGCTCTTGTTACATTCTGACAGGCTTGCGGATAATCAGTAAAATAATCCAGCGAAGTACTGCACCATTGATAGGTAAGCTGGCTGGGTAAAGAAGATGGTTTTTCGTTTTCCCGGATATAATTACGCTGCATAATCTGTTTGGCAGTAGCCATTTGTTCGTCGGTAAAATAATCATCGTTGCCAAATTGCTTTATCTGGTTCATCATTTCAGTATAACATTCTTTAAGCTTTAAAGGATTGGGTACTAAAAATATACTGATAGGCCCTACATATTTTGATGTTTGATAGCTCAGGCCTGCATAAGTAGCAAGCCCCTTATCTACCAATGCCTGCTGCCATTTGCTGGAGTTTAGGCCTAGTATGGTTGAAAATACATCCGCTGCAATAGTCGACAAAGAGTCGTTCCTGAAATCGGGACCCTGCCAATAAATATTTACATACGGCGTTTGCGCAATGGTTGATTCTTTTACAAAATATTTGGTTGACTCCAACGGTGGAAATTCCGGTATCGGATATTTTTCATGAGGATCAAAACCGCTCGATTTCCAGTCACCAAAAACCCTTTCCGCCATCGCAAACGCATCTTCATGTTTTACATCTCCACATATTACCAATATGGAGTTGTTGGGATAATAATATTTGTCTTTAATAGTCATCATTTTTTCCGGCGTAGCCGTGTTAATCACATTGTGATCGCCGATAGCGTTTTTACGGGTAACCAAATCGCCCCACAATTTTTTCTGGCATTCGTACCAAATCTGAAAACCCGGATCACTTTCAGCCCGTTGAAATTCGCCATCTACCACCGGCCTTTCCTTCTCCATATCTTCTTTACGATAAATTGGAAAGCGAACGGCAGCATTCATGAATTTTAGTCCGGCAACAAGGCTGTCTTTATCAAACGTAAAATAATAATTAACCCTTTCTACATTGGTGGTTCCGTTCCAGATAGCGCCGAGTTCCTGTGTCCTTTTTAAAAACTTTTCCTGATCGGGGTAGTCATTGTTGGCCTTAAAAAACATGTGTTCAAATAAATGACTTAGGCCGCTGTATTCCGGCCCTTCGGTATAGGCACCGTTACGAACTGCAATTTCAATAGTAGCCAATGGCACTTTATTGTTTTCAATAACTACAACTTCAAGGCCATTGCTAAACTTATTGAAATAGTAATTTTTAGGTAACCTTGGCTGCGCCATAGCAGAGAGGTTCACCATAAGAATGGTTAAAAAAATGATTGTCTTTTTCATTTGTATGTTTTTTTAATAAATAGCGGGTTAAATGAATGTCGTCAGGAGATGGAAGTGGGAATTGACAGGATATTATATAATTTTAAAACAATGGCTAAAAGCAATCATCAAACATGATAAAAATTAAGCTATTCTGATTTCTATTTAATCATTCATTAATATGTAAAGTATAAATTATTCCTTGCAAAGGAAACAATTTTATAAAGGTTATAGTTTTCGTTGACAAAAAACAACTTATAAATCTGTTGTAATAACCCGGTTTTTACTCCATATAAAAAACAGGACTAAATAAACGATGGCAAAAGCCAGGCTTACATACATATAATCATGCGGCATTTGAGCAGCTTTTTTTGCCATGTCTCCAATGCTTGTTCTGGGAATATGTAACAATCCATCGGATGCATTCATGGGCAGGTAATCGCCCAGGTTACCAGCATCAAATTTGTACCATTCTTTCAGTTTATAAGACAATACTTCCAGCATGGTGGCAGCAAAATTTTCAAACCATAGATACACAAAAAACAAACCTATGGCAAAACCGGTTTTTCTTACCAGCACACCTATCAGCAAAGCAATCATGTTATAACTAAGCGCCTTTAAAAAAAAGAAACCGACACTTTCAAAATGCGTGAGCGAAAAGGAAGTACCCGATGCAAAACCAAAAATTAATCCGGTAAAAATTACCACCAAGGTGGCTACAAGGGCCACTATCACTGCCATGGCAATTTTTACATTAATAAATTGTTCCCTGCTCCATCCGTCAATAATATTTTGCCGGTGAGTGCGAAAACTGAATTCATTTGTAATCAGCATAATCAGCATAAGCCCCGGCAGCAGCAACAGCCACCCACTCACATAACTGCTCGTTTGCCAAACACTATCAAAATCGTAAGGACTGGAAGAGGATAACAAACCAGTAGGATCTGCTTTATCAATTACATTTTTCTTTACAGAATATACAATGTAGTTAGATGCTACTATCCCCACAATAAAAAATAAACTGATAACAATAAATGCCCCGTAACTTTTTACTTTAAGCCATTCTATTTTTAATAATTGTACCACGGTTATATTAATTAGTAAGTTCAAAGAATTTTGATTCAAGGCTTTTCTTTTTCACCAGCAGGTGGGTAAGCACCACACCCTGTGTAAAAAAATGTTGGTTAATTTTAGCCAGATTGGCCATACCAACAGGATAAAATAACAGTACCCTGTTTCCATCCTGTTTATGGCTGTTGCAACCTTGCAATAGCGCAGCCGCTTGCTGCAATTGAGCAAGGTTTTCTGCACCTATTTCTACAATTTCTTCGTGGGCTAGTATTTCATCTACCCTTCCTGTTACAATCAGTTCGCCCTTTTTTAGTATGGCCATATGGGTGCATACTTTTTCCACTTCATCCAGCATATGACTGGCCATGATAATTGTTTTTCCTTCCTGTTGTAATTTTTTTATCAGCTCCCTTATTTCAGCAATACCAACCGGATCAAGTCCGTTGGTTGGTTCATCCAGTATTAGCACATCCGGATCACCTAACAGGCAAGATGCAATGGCAAGGCGTTGTTTCATACCTAATGAATAGGTGCTGAACTTACTTTTTTTACGCTGAGTAAGATTTACTATTTGCAGTACCCGTTCAATATCGGCTGCACCTCGTTGTTTGATGGCGGCGGCAATTTCTAAATTTTTAACGGCAGATAAATAGTGATAAAAATTGGGGGTTTCCAAAAAAGTCCCCATCAGGCTGCGGTGATGGGCTGATGGTTTTTCATCAAATAAGGTATAGCTGCCCTGTGTGGCTATTAAAATATCAGATATTATTCCCAAAAGCGTGGTTTTGCCACTGCCGTTGGGGCCAAGTATTCCAAACACAGTGCCTTTGGGTACACTAAAACTAACATCTTTTAGTGCCTGTATTTTACCGTATGTTTTATGTAAATTTTTTACTTCAAGAATAGCCATGTACAAAGAAAAATTTTGAAGTTGGAAGATAAGTGATTTTACAGGTTGAATAAGGTAAAAATAGTATGAATGGTGTAATCAATTAAAGTACCATGAACTTTTTTTGAATTTCCTAAATTGCTACAGGCTACGTTTCCAAACTGAAAGTGCTGTTTAAAAAGTTTGACAATCATACAATTGGCGCATCAAAATGCCTGATGCCACACTGAAGTAAAATCACCCAAAACAGCGAAACCCTGTTGGTTAAAAAGCAATTTATTCAATTGCAACATTTCAATATCCTGCTGTAATACTTTTCTTGAATGTGGATTGATGGTAGAGCCCGGCTCGCCTACCTGTGCAGCGGGATTGTATTGAAATGGCTGGTCAACAATTGTCCCTCTTGGATACATAATACCAGGGATACCTTTACCCCGGATATCTAAAACGGCAGGGTGTTGTAAGCCAATAGTATGGCCAAATTCGTGCGCCGCAGTGCTAGAACTTTGCAATAGGTTGCCCAATTTAAAATATCCCGTATTGCAGCCAATACCATCTACAAAAGACACTTCTACAGGTGATTCATTTTCTATCCGGAAATAATTATTTCGTGGATTGGTATTTTCATATACCATTAACGGGGTGAGCCATGGAGCGAATATTCCTTCCATTTTAAAATGCACATCATACCGCTGCTGCCGGACTAATACGCTTCCTTTCGGTTCGTTCCAATGTAGTGCTACATCTTCCGCAATCTGCCTGCTTAAATCATCTTTCGCTGCAAGTCCGTAAAAAAACAAGCTACCATGAATAACCAGCAATCGTTTTACAGAAATTATTTCAACCTCTCCCATTTAAATTATTTGTACACTTTAAAAAATAAAGTTACTGGTAACCTGTTCGTAAAATAATAATTTAAGCATGTATTTTTAAAAACCTATGCTGTACCTTGAGGCACAAAAAAACATCTGTATGACTCCCTTATATGTTGATGCCAATATTGCAAAAGCCAAAACATTAGATACTGCTTTTTATACTTCATCTGAATATTTTGAAATAGCCAAAGAGAAAATATTTGCAGCTTCCTGGCAATTTATTATCAGTAAAGAAACAGTAAAATTTCCAGGAGATGTAGTGCCCTTTACCCTGCTCGAAGGCTACCTAAACGAGCCCTTGATGCTTACGCATGATAAAGATGACCAAATTAATTGTTTAAGCAATGTGTGTACCCACCGAGGCAATTTGGTAGCTTATAAAGAATGCAGCAAGGCCAAAAACCTGCGTTGCAAATATCATGGCCGTTTGTTTGAACTGAATGGCGATTTTATTTCTATGCCCGAGTTTAAGGAAGTTGAAAACTTTCCCTGTAAAGAAGACAATCTTACAAAACTACCTTTATTCAATTGGGGCAATTTATTATTTACTTCTTTAAATAAAAAAGAGGACGCCCCCATCTATTTCCAGGAAATGATGAAACGCATTCATTGGATACCGGTAGCGGATTTCCAATACCGTGCAGACTTGAGCAAAACCTTTGAAGTAGATGCTAACTGGGCATTGTACTGCGAAAATTATCTGGAAGGTTTTCACATTCCTTATGTACATGCAAGCCTGAATGCAGCCCTTAGTTTTGGTGACTACACCACAGAGTTATACCACAAATCTAACCTTCAGATTGGCATTGGAAAAAATGAGGAGGATTGTTTTGATTTACCTGAATCATCAGAGGATTATGGCAGCAAAATAGCAGCCTATTATTTTTGGGTGTACCCAAATATGATGTTCAATTTTTATCCATGGGGATTGTCTATAAATATCGTTCAGCCATTGGCAGTGAATAAAACAAAGGTTTCATTTATCACCTACATGTGGAAAGAAGAAAAGTACGATAAAGGTGCCGGCAGCAGCCTTGATAAAGTAGAATTGGAAGATGAAGAAATAGTAGAAAGCGTTCAAAAAGGTATCGTCTCCAGATTTTATAAACATGGCCGCTACTCAGTTACAAGAGAATCAGGAACACATCATTTTCACAGGCTGATTGCGGAAAGCATGAGAAACGATCTTTGATTTGTGATCTGTTATTTGTGATCTTTTATTTGTAAAGTTAGATTTATTAACAGCTGAAAAAATATCAGAATCTTCAAATAACTCCCCTTCAGGGGATGGGGGTAAACCCATCAAATAATTCTCCGCCAGCTAGAAACTATAAAGGTAAAATTTGTGATTTTTTATTTGTGATTTGTAAAGTTAGATTTATTAACAGCTGAAAAGATATCAGAATCTTCAAATAACTCCCCTTTAGGGGATGGGGGTAAACCCGTCAAATAAATCCCCTTCAGGGGATGGGGGAAAACCCTCCCCTCCAATACCATCATCTATTTTTTTTTCAAAAAGTCCCCATCAACAATTAGAAGCTTAACGCCATTTTTTGAGATGGAACGATGAGAACTTAATTCATCAGAAACGATATAGGTCATTCCCTTTGTTAAATGAATGGTAGCTCCATTTTCCAGTTCACTGTCAAACTCCCCTTCAAGGCAATGAACAATATGTCCTTTTTTACACCAATGATCTGCAAGGTATCCTTTTGAATATTCAACCATTCTTAAGCGGATCCCCGGCAACTGTAAGGTTCTCCAAAAAGAAGTACCTGTTTCTCCGGTATGTTCAGTTGGTTCAATCAGGCTCCAGTTAATAGTTTGAAACTCAATGTTACTCATGTTGTATATTTTTTAAAAGCTACATCAAAAAAAATTGGGTTGATAAAGAAAATTTTTGTGGAAGAAACATTTTTCATCATTCATTAGCTCACTATAATTTGTCCAGGCGGGGTTTTCGCCCGGATAATTTTCAATTTAAAAAATGTCTGAAACAAAAACCCGCCGGGGCATTAAATTATAACGTATTATGTGCCGATTAGGAATATTATTCGGCTCACATTCACCAGAATTTGTGACGTTTTTAAAACAGCGGTCGGCGGATATTAGTAATTTGAATTACCGAAACTTACTATTTATTTCAAGAAGAATACGGTATCTACGAAATATAAAATCCCATTTTGTGTCAACACATTTCCCTCATGCAAATCTTCAAGTATTAATCCTGTTTCTCCGTGATAATAATCATTATTCTTTTTTATCAGGAAACCATTAGCTTTCATAAATATTTTTACATTATCCAGATCCGTTAAAGAATCAGATTTTACAAAGGGCTGCTCTACTACAGCATATAACACAGTTTCTTTTTCTAAAAAACCTACAAGATCATATGCAGTATCCGGGAAATAATGATTGTGAAATAGCAAACTGTTGAATTAATCTATCCAGGAAAGATAGAATATGGCATCATTTATTTTTACAACAGTGGTGCCATTTTTTTGAAGAAAAACTTTCTGTTCCGCCCCTTATCCAATTCTATATTTTTCATTTAAAACTTGAGTGTACCAAAGCTTTTGTGTATTAATAAATTGTATTAAATGCGCTGCTTCCTGTTCTTTTGTGAACTCATCAATAATAATTTTTCCACTTGCTTTTTGGCTTGTTCTAAGGTAACTGGCTGCTGTTTTGATAATGCCTGTTTTGCCATGTGCGCCCTCTCCTTAAATGATATCTTGTAATTCATTGTTCAAAGTGTTATTTTAAGAAATATTCCGGTTTTAAAATGACATTTAAATGTAAGAATTGTTTTTTGTTCAAAGCAACTTACCTGTAAGGTTATTATTGGTTGGCTTTTTTGTCTCCCCGGTTCATAAAGTCAAAAATTTTTTTGTTGCTTTATTAACCGCACAAGTTTTTAAGTTTTACTTTTTTACTGTATATTGATTCAACTACAAACAATTATGGCGTTAAAAAAAGTATTTTTTAGTTATTCAAGAATTGACGGAGCTCAATTTGCATTAAGGCTTGCCCTTGATCTTAGGAAAATGCAATTCGATATTTGGATAGACCAGGAAGATATAAGGGCAGGATCGGAATGGGATCTTGAAATTGAGAAGGCGCTGGAAACCTGCGATGTTTTATTGTTTATTGAAACCGCCAGTTCTGTAAAATCGGATAATGTGTTGGACGAAGTTTATTATGCGCTGGGGCAGCACAAAAAAGTAATACCACTGATTGTTGTGGATAGCAAAACACCCTATCGCCTGCAACGAATACAACACATCGACTTTACTACCAACTACGAAAAAGGCCTGGCGCAACTGGTAAAGGAACTAAAGAGCGAAATGCCTTCCATTGCTGTTGAGGAAATTAACTATCCCCCCGTTTCAACAATACCAGAACCCTTTATTAAAAAATACAGCAAACTTATTTTACTGGTATCATTGATAGTAGCGGCAATTTCAATCGCTATTATTTTTATGGCTAAAAGTAATAACAGTAAGGCTATGCAAAATGAAGTAGCGGTTAATACAAATGATTCCGTTGCAAGCAAACAAGCTGCCACAAACGAGCTGCAAAACGAGCGTACAGCCAATGTAGTTGCTATCCCTGATGCTGATAATAAAACCAACAAAAGGCCGGTAAACAGCAATCAAAAAAATAACGATAAACAACCAAAGGAAACTCCTGCACAATCAGCTACTTCGCTAAATGAGCCTACAGCAAACTACGCAGGTGAATGGACACTTGCAGGTGTAAATCCTGGAGTTAAAGAATTTGATGGCTACCTTAAAATAACACCGGCTGCAGATGGCAAGTTTAATATCAAAACCCATATTCGATTTTTCTATCACAAAACAAATGACACATCTTACCTGGTTATTTTCAACAGCTTTGCAGGCTGTGTTTCCTGCGACTTACAACCACAAATGAAAATCATTACAGAGGACATTGGAATTGCTAGTAATTTTCTTAAGATACTAAAAAACGATCTGCCCCCGGATGGTAAAGCCGGCGATACAGTTATGTCTGCTGGTGGAACAAAGTCCATACGAGGCTCCTTTGTACTGAACCTTATTAATAATAAAACTGCTGTTATAACGGTGGAAAGAACTACTCCGGTTGAACTTTCCTATGGACTAATACTTAAGCCTTTTTTATATACATTTAAATTTAAGAAGGAGGATTATTGAGATTTATCCCGGTGGGAATTTCGCCCGGATAATCTTCAATTTAAAAGAAGCCAAAAGCGAAACCCATTCGAATTGTATTTCTGTAAAAATGCACTCACCCTTTAATCATCCAGAAAATGGATAGGCTTACAATACCTAAGCAATTGTATTTCATAAAATGATAGAATACTATTTTATCGCCTTATTGCCATTGCATAAAGTTATAAAAATATTGCTGTGGGGTGTATTGTTGGTGGCTGCCTTAAACGTTGGGGTTTCGAAGCAGCTGCATTATGATTTAAAGTGTATATGACGAAAACCCTGTCGGGACATCAACCCCCAAAATAATTGCACTGAATGTATTTTTTAGTGCCTCAATTCTTTTGCCCATATTTTAAAAATTCCAGCACCGGTTTTATGCTTTCTTTAGGACTTTCTTCCATTGGCGTATGACCTGAATTATCCAAAATTATTAAAGTGTCATTTGGCAAAGCCCCATGAAATAGATAACCATTTTCTATCGGAATTAATAAATCATTTGCTCCCCAAATTATAAGCGTTGGCTGCTGAATGTTTTTTATTTTATGATATGCACTGGTATCTGCTGTTGCATTCAACCTATCTACAAGGGCCTGGCGATTACCAGCCCTGAGCGTGAGTTCGAAATACCTGTCAACTAATGTATCCGTTACTTTTTGCTTATCGAAAAATACATTTTCAACACTGGCTCTCACAATAAACCGGGGGGTTAAATAGGTCAGCAGATTTCTAACAACAGGAGTACGAGCCATTCTAAATGCGATGGGTACACTCTTTGAATGCAGTGGATAGCCTGCAGCGTCTATCAATATTAATTTTGTTACCATGCCTGGTTGATCCAGGGTAAAGTTCCAGGCAATTTCTCCACCAAGGGAATTGCCGGCCAGAACACATTGTTTGATATTTAAAGCTTTCAAAAAATCTTTTATAAAAGCCGTATAATGTGCGATGGAATAATTGCGATCAGGAAAAGGACCTGTTAAGCCGTAGGCCGGAAGATCCATTCTAACCACCCGATTGGTTTTCTTCAAACTATCGGCCCAGGCATCAAATGTATGTAAGCTGGATGCTGTACCGGGGATGAGTACGATTGGTATAGAGTCGGCCTTATTTCCTTCGTCACGATAATGAACATCCATACCATCAATAGCAATGAATGAAGAAGCCGAATTGGCAAATTTTGCTTTCAATTTTTCTAATGGAATATCGCTGTGGCCAAAGAAGACTACAACAGCTATTATCAGCAGCACAAAGAAGACTACAATAATCTTTAACCCTTTAATTAAACTTTTCATTGGCTTTATTAGTTGAAATGTGTGCGCTACTTACTGTGGGATTTTCAGAGTTATTATCAACTCGCCCCAATTCATTTTTAACAGGTATTTGATCCATTGCCCGTTCTGCAATTGCTGTTATGGATAAGGAAGGATTCACCCCCGGATTTGCTGAAATCATGGAGCCATCAATGATATAAAGATGCTGATAACCAAAAACTTTATTGTCTTTATCAATGACGCCTTCCGATGGATTTTCTCCCATCACCGCACCTCCCAAAATATGTGCAGTAGAAGGAATACCTGCAATGGTTTCCAATGCAAAAGAGGTACTCACACCATTTACCGCTTTACTGTATTCGTCAATTAATTTTACAGATTCGGGAATAAAAGGAGTCGGTTTTTTTCCGGTGCTCACCGTTGAAGTCATCCATCCAAAAATATTTCTCCTGAATCTTAGTGTGCTATCCAGCGTTTGCATAAAAAGTAGTACCACTGTTTTTTTTGCCCAACCGTTTACAAAATAAATGTTGAAATATTTGCCAGGCGATTTTACAAAAGACACAACGACCATTGCCAAACGAGCAAAAATATTATTGCCCGTAACATACGGCATGTGCAGGAGCTTCCATGCATTGGAACCCTCGCCATACCTGCATATCTCCAGGTGACTGTTCTCATCCGTATCCAAAATACTGCCGATGGCCACACCTTTAGAGAAATTCTTTTCTTTATCAAGCGTGGAAACGCTTACCAGGGTTTCGTTGTTGGTTCTAATGTCTTGCCCCAGTCTATCAGATATATTGGGCAAAGAACCAGTCTTTAGCTGTAGCAGTAGTTTGATGGTACCTAACACACCGCCAGAAAATATAACTCCCGTGCTCTTAATTTTCTTTTTGCTGGTAAAAAACTTTGTACTCGTCCTTAGGGAAACTTCGTAGCCGTTCGATCCATCTGCAGAGTTGATTGGTTGTACATCATACACCTCCTGTTCGGCCAATATTTCAGCGCCATATTTTTGGGCCAGGTACAAATAATTTTTATCCAGCGTATTTTTAGAATTATTTCTGCAGCCCGTCATACAGGCACCACAAAAATTACAGCCGGTTCTTTCCGGACCCATGCCTGCAAAATAAGGATCAGCCCTGGTAACATTTTCTTCTCCAAAATAAACAGCCACATTGGTAGCATCAAATTTATCTTCCATCCCCATTTTCTGAGCTACTTTTTTTAGCCCGATATCTCCATCAAATAATTGGGGATTTTTAGTAGCGCCCAACATTTTTAATGCCTCTTTATAATGAGGCGCCAATTCATTTTCCCAATCCAGGAGGTTGCTCCAGCTACCCGTTTTAAAAAAAGCAGCTGTTGGAATGGGCAATGTATTGGCATACACCAAAGAGCCTCCACCAACACCGGTGCCCGAAAGAACTGCAACATGCCTGAAGATGGTTAATTTCATGATGCCAAAGAAACGTAAGGCGGGCATCCAAAGCCATTTGCTAAAATTCCAGTTGGTCTTTGGGAAGTCTTCTGCCTGATACCATTTTCCTTTTTCAATTACTAAAACCTTGTATCCTTTTTTGGATAATCTTAGCGCACTTACCGAACCACCAAAACCACTTCCTATTATAATATAATCGTAGTCCATTTTTTGTATTTCATTATTATTAATCAGAAGGTTCGAGGCTAATTGATTGTAGCCGAATTTAAAAATATAAGGCTGAGATTTAGATGCATCGGTTTTATTTCTTCGCTTTCGTCTTCTTCGCTTTTTCGCCCCATTCATTTAGTTGTGCTAAAATAGGCTGCAGCGACAAACCTAACTTTGTTAAAGCATATTCAACTCTTGCTGGCATTTCCGGGAAAATTGTTCTTGTTATCAAGCCATCTTTTTCCAGTTCTCTTAAATGTTGGGTAAGCATTTTTTCACTAATTGGCCGAATTGCCCGTTTCAGTTCTCCAAACCTGTAAATACCTTCTGTAATTTTCCAAAGTATGGCGGGGTTCCAGCGTTTACCCATTAACGACAATGCAAAATAAATGGACAGTCAATTTCTAATGTCTGTTCGTTTTCTAAACTAACCGAATTTACTTTCCTGACAACCATATACATACTTTTTGGTAACTACCATACAATTTAACAACTACTTGCAAAAGTAACTTTGCATGCTCAATTTTGCCACTCAAATTTAATTTAAAAGTATAAACATCAGTTTTATCGGTGCTGGCAATGTAGCATCAATTCTTCGAAATCTATTTTTGCAATGCAAAAGATGCTCTAATTCTTCCGTCCAACAAACCTGCCATCCAAGGAAATGATAATATACTTGAATTTATGAAAGGTGGCTTGGGAAGAGTTGATGTTCAGTTTGAAGCAGAAAAATTAATTGGTAATGAAAGTTTAGTTTTTGTTTGGGGTGTTTAAAGATGTTGACCTATCAAGCAGAAAAGTTATTGGCGAAGGCAAATATTCTGTTACGTGGATTTTAGATAATGACAGCTGGAAAGTCCTGTGCCATACCTGGTTCAATGCCTGTAAAACACTAAGCTTTTATACTATTATTGTATTAGCACTTCTATTTAAAATGTGGAGTGATTTTTTTATTGGTGACAGCTGTTTAACAATTGCGTAGTTCAGGATATTGCCAGAAGCTAGCAATTTGAAATCCGCCTACTCACGACCCCAGCTAGTTAAAAAAACATATAAGTTAAGGACTACAGTTTAGGAATGTCTGTCTGAATTAAAGCCTGGATTTGTAAAAAAGTTAATTGTACTTCCGTAAAACCTCACTCAACCAAGGTTCCAATATTGCCTACCTCCATTTTGTTGTTTGTCATATTAGTTAGATTGATTTTTTTGCTCAATAATATTTGTCTGATGGATGCCAAATGTGAAAATAATACTAACGGAACTAAGCAAGATGGGAGCAGAACAAAAGGGAAATATCCAATTGCGATATTTGGTTGGTCAAATGCAAATTGTTGTGTTATTCCTGGTATTGATAGTAGAGCGTTAATAACAATATTTAGCAGTAGTATAAGGCAAATAATATTCCAGGAAAGGATAATATGCTGGCTTAATTTCCTATTTATAAAACCAAAATAATAAATAATTGGTGCCGAAAGCCCCAAAAGAATATCAAAATTTCTTCCTTCAAAAGTCATTAACTGCGGAATGCCTTTATGAGTATATAACCAAAATAAAACAATTTCAACCGGTATCCTTATAATAGAAAAAAAAGTGAGGGTGCTAATATCTAAACGCCCAATTAATGCTTTTCCTTTTGCGGTGGTGAAACAAATAATTATTAAAAGTACAGGCGGCAGAATTAATAGCAGAAATCGTGGCGGTATTGTATTTGATGTTTTGTAAAATCCTGATAAACTTAAAGCAGTTTGAAACAGTATCCACATTGAAACTACTATTAAAAATGATTTAGAATAGCTGGTAGCTTTATAGAATATTAAAATTCCAGCTACAGTGGTAAGTCCAAAAACAAAGTAAATATAAAGTGGTAGATTTTCCATTTTGTTTTTATTTACTGCAAAGGAAATCACTAGTAAAGAAACTGCACTTGCCAAATGGCAAGAAATAAAATTTGCGCTATTTTTTTGAGAATTCTTTTCTTATTCTACTTAATGAAGTATCTGTGATACCAAGATAAGAAGCGATGTATTTAAGTTGAGCATATTGAAATAATTCCTTGTTATTGTTTAACAGATTTGCATATCTCTCTTCAGCACTTTTATTTATCAGTGATAAAGTTCTTTGTTTAAATGCTGCAAATTCCCTCACCAACATTGCCCTTCCAAAGTCTCTAAATTCTGGTATAGAATGAAATAGCATATTTAGTTTGTCATAAGAAATTGAATATCCTCTAGAATCTGTCAATGCCTGTATATTCTCTGCAGAGATGGTTCGCATAAAAAATGACGACACCTCAAAAACGACACTGTTTTTTGAATAAAAAAAAGTTGTTACTTCATTGCCATCAGTATCAAAAGTAAAAGCTCAAATAAAACCATTTTCCAAAAACAGATAGTCGTTACTTATTTTTCCTTCATTTACAAAAAAATCATTCTTCAAAATAATTCTCTCTTCAAAATGTGTTGCTATCTCAATCAATACCTGTTTTGGAACGGGCAAATTGCTTAGTATAAAATTAATTAGTTCAGTTTTTTCCATTTTATTTTAATCGGTTTTTGTGGGTTAAGTTTTAATTGGGTATGGGTTGATATGCTTACAGAAAACTGGCAGGTATTCCTGCAGGGCTACCAATTATAATTTCGGACGTCGCAACAACTATCTGGCTTTTGATAAAGTTAAATAGCCGGAACTAAAGTTCAGCGATGTTTATCAGGATCCTTCTATAAATTTAATTTGTTGATTGTACTACCGGCATCACTTCCACCAAACCGAATATCATATTCTTTATGTTCAGGCGTGGCTTTCGCCTGGATAATCTTCAATTTAAAAGATGCTATCGACGAAACCTCAACGAATTGTACAGCTGCAATAAATGTACTCACCCTTTAAATACCCAGTTCAAATCTAATAAATACTACAACTGTAATCAAAATAGATTAAGCTACCTAAAGAATGAAAAATGTTACAAAGGTCAATAGAGCCGCACCCGACCTCTCCAAAGGGAAGGAAAAAGAATCCAGACTTGTGCCTGAGTATAAGCGAAAAGCCCCTGATAAAACATCGGGACAAGCGCAACAAAAGTTGGCAGAAGTAGCGTTTTTCACAGCCCCAAATTAGTGCACGAAATTTATCTTTTTGCCCCCAACGAGCAAATACAGAAATAAAATTATTAAGCAAAAAAAAACAAAGGTTAATTGCAATTTGATTTACACCCAACAGTTGCTAATATGAAAGCTATTTCCTATTTTTAATCCATGTTAAATTCTATATAATCGTATAGGCGTTGTAGAGTTGCCGATACTGTATTAATCTAAAATTAACATCCTCTTTTTACCACTTCAGAAAATGTACTTTAATTTCCAAATTATTAATGTGCAGCCCGGATTTTAGGTGTAATAATAAAATTGTTGCATTCTAATACACACAGATTTTTTTTGTTCTGTAATCTTATTATTTTATAAAATATAATTGCCATGTCTACCGCCATTCGCCTTTACGGCACTAAGCAAACTGCTGCTGCAGCCTCCAGCGTTTTTGTTGAAACAGACGAAACTTATTTTGAATTGGAGGAATCTTATGAGATAAGCCAATCAAGGGCTGCAAGTGAAATAACCAATGTAACAATAGAAGATGACCGTTATGTAGAACTGGTATTTAACGATGGCAGTACCTGGTTTGGAGACAACAATAACCTGAAAGAAATTTTTCCAGAACTAAAGGAACAATCCCGTTCTGCAGGTGATGCACCTATACTGCCGGGTTCGCTTGCATCGGACGATGCATCGAGAAGTTTAGTGGGCGACATAGCATTGAAACTATTTCGCAAGTTTGTTAAAACAAAGGTTAAGCAGGGCATTAAGGCCGTGGCTGCAAAAATTGAAGAGCGTGGATTAAAGGGTGCTGATGATAAAATAAATGAAGGGCTTTATACGCTGTTGCCAAATTTTAAACTTGCTGCCTACAAGGCATCAGAAATAAATACATCCGGCACCAAACCTTACCTGCTGTTTTTACATGGCACTTCCTCTTCTACACTCGGTGCTTTTGGAGAATTGCAAAACAGTAAGCTTTGGGATGATATGATAAAGTTTTACGGCAATAATATATTGGCACTTGAGCATCGCACACTTACGGTGGGGCCTTTTAAAAATGTACATGATTTAATATATGCTTTGCCAGCTAACACCACTTTTGATGTTGTTACACATTCCCGTGGTGGCCTTGTGGGCGAATTGCTGATGCGCTTTTGCGAAAGTGAAGAAGGCCTTATGAAAGAAAGCATACAGTTACTAAAAGATGAAGGAAGAGACGAAGAAATAACCTGGATACAGGAAGCCTGCGCTATGGCCGCTAAAAAGAAAATTAAAGTGGGCCGCTTTGTAAGGGTGGCGGCCACGGCAAGGGGCACTTCGCTTTTATCTGAACGCACCGATATATTTTTAAACACCCTCATCAACCTTATAAATATTTCCGGCAAAATATTAGCACCCCTTGTTGAAGGACTTAAACTGCTTATTACTGAAACTGTTGATAGTAAAAACAGTTTTACAGAATTGCCGGGGCTCGAGGCACAACGTCCTGATTCAATCGTAATAAAAGTACTTAACACCTACAAAAAATATGATGAGAATGAGAACCCGGTTGGCTTTACCAGCAGGCTGACAGTAATTTCGGGCAATGGCAAATTGAGTTTATCGCTCAACGGACTTAAAATTATCCTTACAAAATTTTTCTTTAAGTGGAAAGAAAATGATTTGATTGTTGACACGGCCTCTATGTACCAGGGAGCCAAACGGCAGGATCCGGTGCAATACTATCTTGATAACAATCCCAACACAAACCACTTTAATTATTTTTTAAATGAAACAACCAGGGATGCATTAAGGCAGGCCTTGTTTGCCAGCGGCCCAGGTATACCAACCTTTAAAGAAGTGCAGGGCGAAAATTTTGACGCAGCTGCCAACAGGGGAATTTTTGGCCTCGAAAACGGCCGGCTGAAACCGGTAACACCCGGCGGCAAAAAGCCCATTGTTATTTTGCTGCCTGGTATAATGGGTTCGTTTTTAGAGAAAGACGAAAAAGGCATTTGGATAAACTACCTGCGTTTTGCCACAGGCGGTCTTACCAAATTAACTATAAGTGATACCGATAGTATTAAAGCAACAGGTGTTATTAAAACTGCTTACAGTGACCTGGCCAATTTTCTTTCTGCAGATTATGACGTACTGGTTTTTCCGTTCGACTGGCGCAAGCCAATTGCAAATGCCGGTGCTGATTTAGCAAAGCTGGTTACAGATTTAAAAAAGCAATTTACAGTTACCGTTTCGCTAACAGGCCACTCCATGGGCGGTTTGGTAATTAGGGATCTTATTATAAACCACAGCACCACCTGGAAGATGCTGAACGAGCAGGCCAACTTTCGTACACTATTGCTGGGCACACCTTGGATGGGTTCTTACCGTATTCCTCATGTGCTGAGCGGTAAAGACAGCATCATCAAGCAACTGGACCTGATTGATTTTGCAAACAGCAAAACCACCCTTATCAATATGTTCTCCAAATTTCCGGGCCTGCTGGACCTGCTGCCGATACACGACAGCCGGGACTTTGGCAGCCAAAAAGTATGGGAAGATTTTGTAACTGCCTCCGGCTTGCAAACCGAAACAGTACCGGGTAGTTTATTAAAAAACTTTACTGACTATACAAAAAAAATGAAAGACAATATTGACAGTATTGATTACAGCAATATTGTGTATGTAGCCGGCAAAGACAAGGAAACAATAAAAGACTATAAAATTGAAAATGGCAGGCTGCAGTTTTATTCCACTGCGGAAGGAGACCAAAGTGTAACCTGGGCATCGGGCATACCGGCAAAAATTGATCGCAATAAATCTTTGTATTATACCAAAGCCACTCATGGTGGGTTATCAAAAAAAGAATTTCTTTTTACCGGCATCATGGAAATTTTAAAAACCGGCAGCACTACCTCCAATGAATTTAGCAGGTTACCCCTGCCGGTTAGTGAAGGCGAACGGTCATTTGAGAGCAAAGAAAAATTTGAATTTGAATCATCCGAGGCAGGTATAGAAACCGGTATATTGGGGCTTGATGATTTGATAAAAGCTGATGAAACAAATACGGCCATACTCAACGTTTGTGTTAGTCACGGCGACCTTATGTTTGCACGCTATCCAGTCATGATCGGACATTTTGCATACGATGATATTTATAATGCAGAAGACGTTGCCAACGCTTACCTTAAAAAAGGGCTGCAGTATAAACACATACTCGGTCTGTATCCCGGCCCTATCGGCTCAAGCGAATATTTCCCCAATCCTGATGATAGCAATGATTTTCCGGGCTGCGTAATTGTGGGCCTTGGCCTTTCCGAAACATTAAATGCATACCAGCTTACGTTTACTATTGAAAAGGCAGTTAGCCATTACCTGCTTACCTACTGCAAAAATGATGTGCAGAAAATAGCTAACGGCAAAAAGAAAACGCTGGGCTTATCTGCATTGTTGATCGGTGCAGGTTATGCCGGTATGGCCATTGAAAGTGCCTGTCGTGCCATCATGCAAGGTATCATTAATGCAAACCAAAGCGTAATAGCACTCACCGGCTTGCAGGATTTATACATCAGCGAACTGGAGTTTATTGAATTGTATGAAGATAAAAGTATCTCCTGTTTTACCAGCATTAACGCATTAATGCGAGGCAACAGTGATGGCATGAACCTTGGCTGGGCCGAAAAAACCATTCGTAAAAATCCGGGGGCACGTAAGCGTTTGTTTAATGACATTGGCAACGATTGGTGGCAGCGTCTTTCGGTATTATCCGAAACAGATACGAGCACATCTCCAGCCTCTACCAAACTTTCCTTTTATAGTAGTACCAACAATGCAAGGGAAGAAAAACAAGAGCTGACAGATAATTTAAAACCGTTGGAAAGTATTATTGAAGATGTATCTACCAACAAGCAATGGGTATATGAAAAGGCAAGGGCATTGTTTGAATTGCTGATACCTTCTTACTTTAAACAAACCATCAAACGCAACTCACCAATAATGTGGGTATTGGATAAATACACAGCTTCGTTTCCATGGGAGCTATTGCAAACCGGTTCGCAAACAGAAAAGCCATTGTGTATTTCGGCACCCATGATAAGGCAATTGGCAATAACCGATTTTGAGCCCGGCACGCCCATAAAAAGCAACAACGTTATCATCATTGGCGACCCCAACCTGGAAGGATTTGAAAAGGCAAGACAATTGCCCGGCGCTGCCAGAGAAGCCCGTGAAGTATATGACCTATTGAACCAGCCGGAATACCGGGGGAAAATTAATGTGGAACCGGCCCTGGTAAATGAAAAGCCCAGCAAAATATTTACCAGTCTTTACAAACAGGATTATAAAATAATACACATTGCAGCTCATGGCTTTTTTGATAAAAACGATAGTAAGAAAACCGGCATCGTAATCGGTAAAGACAAGGACACCAACGAACCTGTTTTAATAACACCGGGCCGCATATCGCAGTTGCCGGGCACGCCCGAACTGGTTTTTATCAACAGCTGTTTTTTGGGCAAAGTAAACGCCTATTCCGAAGCGTATTCAGCCGACAGGTATAAACTGGCCGCCAATATTGGAACAGAGCTGATACGTAAGGGCGTAAAAGCCGTGGTGGTGGCAGGATGGGAAGTAGATGATGCGGCAGCGCTTGCTTTTGCAAAAGAGTTTTATACAGAAATGCTGGAGGGCAGAAACTTTGGCAATGCCGTACACCAGGCAAGAAAACATGTTTACAGAAATTTTGGCAATACCAATACCTGGGGAGCATTTCAATGTTACGGACAGCCCCAGTTTAAACTGGATATAAGCGTATGGAAACCGGAACCGCTTTGTTTTGATATTTCGCAGGAGGCGGAAAATAAGCTGGACAATATCATCAGCAAATCTCAGGTGGCATTTTATAAACCAGAAGTGTTAAAGAAACAACTGGAGGAAACTTCTGAAGCGATAAAGAAATCCGGTTTAAGCAGCCCTTTATTAAAGCAGCTTGAAGCAACTGCCTATCTTGAGCTGAATGATTATGACAAAGCCATTGAAATATTTAATGACATGTTTAAATCAGAAGCTGCTGATTTTAAAGTTGCATCGCTTGAAAAATTTCAGAATATTGTTGTGAAAAAAGCCATGCTTGCTTTTACAACTACGCCCGACGATAAAAAAGCAGATGGCAAATTAATTGACAGCACAGTTAATACCATTAATACAAGCATCGGCAATATTGTTCGATTACTTGATATTTGGGAAACATCAGAAAGATATTCGTTGATTGCAAGTGCTGTAAAGCGAAAAGCATTTGTGTTATCGCATATAGATGATAAAACCAAGGCTGCAAAAGAAACAAAAGCAGCACTTACAGAAGCAGCCAAACTGTATTTTTCGGCATACATGATTTTAAATGACAGCTACAGTTTTTGTAACTGGCTATCTTTAAAAGCGTTTTTAGGTATGCCAGCTGCTGCATGGAGTGAGCCGTATTCCAGCAAAGGCAAAACAAAAAAAGAACCGCTTTCTGCAACAAAAATTAAAAATATTTTGCAGGAGCTGGATAAAAAAAATGCAAAAAGTACAGACCAGTCATTTTGGGCACTCGCCGGTTTGTGCGATGTATCTTTATGTAAATTTTTAATAGAGCCTTCTAAAAAAACAATCAGTAGTTTACAAACAGCGTACGAAAAAATCTGGTCAAAAAGCGGCTCTCTTAACAGCAAAAACAGCCAGATAGAAAATATTGATTTGCTGATAAACTTTGCAAAACATAGCGGCAAAAAAAACATTGTTTTGCAGCTTCAGGAACTTAAAAAGGAATTATCAAGTAAACTGCAATAAAAAAAACAGGCGGCATAAATGCCGCCTGTTTTTTTATTTTTCAAAAGGTGCAGCTGCCTCAAAGGGCGCATTTCGTTTTCCAATGATGGAGTAATTGGGCGTTTGGTTTGATGGCATCAGTTTTAAAACTTTTAGCAACAGCCCTGCGTAGTTTCCGGTAAAATTTCCTTCTTTGTATACCTTCAGTAACTTTTCGGTAAATAAGCCATTGCTTACCCCATCACGGGATGTCTGGTTATCCTGGCAGCCAGATAGTAATAGCACTGTTGCTTTTATGCCGACACCTTTTGCAATATTTTTTTCTACCGCTGGGGTTTTATCATACATAATTTTATTTCTTTCGTAAATCTCAGGCCCGTCTTTTAAACCCCTCGATCCCTCAGCCGGTATATCATCTACCAACTCTCCATTGCTGTTCATAGTCCGTGATACCGAGCCGCTGTGGCAACTGTCAGACAGCATCAATATTCTTACACCATCTTTAAATTTAGCCCAGCACGCCGCCAGTTCATCATCCAGTATCATTCTGTCGTACAGGCACCAGGTTTCATCTTTGCCATCGCTCTCATCATTATTATTGTCCCACACACTAGCGCCATGGCCGGCATAGGTTATTAAAAGAAAATCGCCTTTCTTTAATTTTCGGGCTGCTTTTTTTAACTGCGTTATTACATTTTTATACGTACCATCTTTATCAATCAGCAGATAACGTTCGTCAAACCCTTTACTTTTTGCGATGGCATGCATGGCATTGGCATCGTTAATACAACCTCTTAATTCGTTGCTGCTACCGTAATGTTTTGCATCAATTACATTCAAGCCAATATGAATGGAAATACCGTATGCCATAAATTAAAATTTTAAAGATGAAAAAAACTGCTGCATTTTCTTATATCGCTATTTCAAAATGCATCCAGTCATAATCCTTTTCGGGGCCGTATCCAACAAAGCCATTTTTGTAAAAAATTTCAATCATTGGTTTGTACTCCGGCCTTGCAAACCTTGCTGTGGTATGATCTTCCCGCAGCTGGTTTCTGTCGGGGTCAAGGTCGATGGCTATGGCCCAGGAGTGCCTGCTCCAGCGGGTAGTGCTGCCCCTCATTTTACGCAGGTTGTACAGTCCGCCATAAAGATCAATACCCAGGTCGCGTAGTTTTTGTTTGCCGTAGGCTGCAAGCAAATCAGCAA
>JBBQEA010000044.1:0-27123 GCA_038320245.1 Chitinophagales bacterium
CAACGGTAAAATAGATTAACACAACCCAACAAAAGAAACGGAGCTACCAACAGTCAACAAAACGGACTGAGGGCGGAGCTTTGCCAAAAAATGTATCACACTTAAAGGGCGATGATATATTTTTACTCCCGGAATCGCTGAAAATAACTGTAAAAAATACATTTATAAAATAAAGCTGTATATTCATTTTTGTAAACACTTGCGTTTCTTCAAATTGACTAGGAAAAGTGGGTGTTGTCGATTGTTTTTTTGCCCGTTTTAAAATCCAATAATAACATACTAATAAAGTTTTTTTTCTCATGCAGTTTTCCGTCACTTTTTATGTGCCTGTTATGGAATTTGTATGATTAAATATGAACAGATATAAGCTTAAAAAATACATGAGTATACCCCAATATAAGGTTCGGGACAAATTACTGGTTGCAGTAGATTGTATCATTTTTGGATTTGACGGAGTACAAATAAAAGCCTTGCTGGTAGAGAGAGATTTGGAACCATGCAAAGGAATGAATGCACTAATGGGTGGTTTTGTAAACAGCAAAGAAAGTGTACAGGACGCCGCTAAAAGAGTACTCAATAAATTAACAGGACTTACAGATATTTATATGGAACAACTCGCCTGTTTTGGCGATAAAGAACGGGATCCCGGAGGTAGGGTTATATCTATTGCCTATTTTGCATTGATAAAAATAGCCGATTATAACAGCGATTTAATGATTGAGCATAATTCTAAGTGGTTTCCTCTGGATGCGCTGCCTACATTGGTTTTTGACCATGCTGATATGATTCAGCTTGCCAGGGAAAGATTGCAGGAAAAGGTTTCAACACATCCTTCAGGATTTACCTTGTTACCACAAAAATTTACCCTACAGCAATTACAGGCATTGTATGAAGCTATTTATCAAACATGTTTTGACAAACGCAATTTTACCCGTAAAATGCTGTCATTAAATATTCTTAAAAAACTGGCAGAAAAAGAGACGTTGTCTTCCCGAAAAGGTGCATTCCTGTTTGAATTTGATAAGAAGAAGTATAAGATTTTGGAAAAGGAAGGATTGAAATTTTTATAAAATGTTAAACAAAACCTAAAAAAATTTTGTGGTTATCAATTAGAATTCTATTTTTATTCAGCATTGCGATCTTTCAGCCAAAACTATAATCAGCAAAAATATAAAAAATCTATTTTTTACCTTTTAGTTATCAAGCTTTCAAAATAAGCTAAAGTAACTAATTGAAATTTTTTGAACTCTTTTTTAAGTGTAAATACAACACTTAAAAAAATATTGCCAACTATTTTATAACCAAACCAAATTGCCATCATGAAAAAACAACCCCCCTTGCATTGCATGGGTAGCGTAAGTTCCCCCATTCGCTTGCTCGAGCTAGCCTTCAAAAAAATCCTATTTTTCTCCGTTATACTTCTTTGTAGTATGGAGTTAACGGCTCAGCAAAAAATCCATGTAACAGGTATTGTAAAAGACGAAAAGGGAGCCCCATCTGCTAATACAAGTGTAACTGTAAAAGGCACTAAAATTGGGGTAGTTACAGATGCTGGTGGAACATTCGCCATCGATGTACCTAACGCAAAATCAACCTTGGTTATTTCCAATTCAGGTTATGAATCTCAGGAAGTGGTGGTTGGTAACAACACCAATTATTCTTTTAACATGGTGGTTTCTACCAGTTCGCTTAACGAGGTGGTAGTTGTAGGTTATGGTACGCAAAAAAAGTTGACCGTTACTGGTGCTGTAAGTGCCATTAAAGGAGACGTGCTGATAAAATCTCCAGCTGTTGATATCACCAATTCACTTGCAGGTCGCCTACCGGGCCTTGTTGTAATTCAGTCAAGTGGCGAACCTGGTTATGATGGCGCATCTGTCTCCATCCGTGGTACAAACACATTGGGTAATAACAGCCCACTGATAGTTATTGATGGTGTTCCCGACCGTGATGGCGGATTGGGTCGTTTAAATCCAAGAGATATTGAATCGATCTCTGTGCTTAAAGATGCGTCTGCAGCTATTTATGGTGCAAGAGCGGCAAATGGTGCAATTTTGGTAACTACAAAAAAAGGAGCAAGCGGCAAACCAAAAGTTACGTATGATTTTAGCTACGGCGCAAGCCAGCCCACATTAACTCCACAAATGTCCAGCGCATCGGAATATGCCAGTATTATGAATGAATTAGGCATTTATAATGGCTTAAGGAATAATCCAGAAGAATGGAAAACGGCGTCAGATGCCATAAAAGCAACAGGAAAATACATACCAACAGCTTCGGGAGCAAGTACTATCAATGCCCAATACAGCCCTGATGATGTGAAAAAATTTGCTGATGGCACCGATCCATGGTTACACCCCAACACGGATTGGTTTGCAGATGCATTTAAAACATGGTCACCACAGCAACGGCATAATTTGCAAATAAGCGGTGGTAACGATAATATAAGATATTTTTCTTCTTTTGGTTATATTAGCCAGGATGCATACTATAAAAATTCCGCTACCAAGTATCAACAATACAATTTTAGAACAAATGTTACAGCCAAAGTAAATAATTACATTACCACTAACCTTGGAATTTTTGTAAAAAGAGAGGATAGGAAATTTCCAACAGAAAGCGCCGGATCAATTTTCCGAATGCTGATGAGGGGGCGCCCTACTGAGCCTGAAGTTTGGCCAAATGGACTGCCCGGTCCGGATATTGAAAATGGACAAAACCCTTATGTAATAACCACCAATGCAACAGGGTATCAGAAAAACCCGACTGATTATGTACAGGCGAATGGTTCTGTAGATATAACCAATCCATGGGTAAGTGGGTTAAAGCTTACTTTATCAGCAGCCCTGGATAAAAATAGTCAAACTAATAAAATATGGCAAACACCATGGGTACTTTATTCATGGGATAGTCCAAATTTTGAGGCTGATGGCACAACTCCGGTATTAAAGGGCTCTGTTAAGTCTACTTTTAAGGATCCAAGGCTGTCAGAGAGCTATAGCCAGGTTTTAAATACCAATCTTACCGCAATGCTGAACTATGATAAAAAAATAGGAGCAAACCATAACCTGAGTGTTTTGGCTGGCGTAACCAGGGAGACTTTTAAAGGAGAAGGGTTTTTAGCTTATCGCAGGAATTACATATCCACTGCCATTGACCAGTTGTTTTTTGGTGGTCAGGTAGGGCAAAATACCAATGGCAATGCTTATGAAAGAGCCCGTTTGGGTTACTACGGAAGGGCTCAATATAACTTTAAAGAAAAATACCTTGCTGAGTTTATCTGGAGGTATGATGGGTCTTACATATTTCCTGAAAGCCATCGCTTTGGATTTTTCCCAGGTGTGTTATTGGGATGGAATATCACCAAAGAAGATTTCTTTAAAGTATCTTTTGTCAATAACTTGAAATTGAGAGCTTCTTACGGCCAAATGGGAAATGACCAGGTATATTATCAGGGTAGATTACAAGAGTATGCTTTCCTGAGTAATTATAGCGGTGGACAGTATCCAATAAATGGCGAAGTTGTAACTACTTTATACGAGAACGTATTGGCTAATCCTGATTTTACCTGGGAGAGAGCGAATAATTACAATGTTGGATTGGACGCTACCCTGTTCAATAACCATCTTGACGTAACCTTGGAATATTTTATGAACAAACGTGACCAGATCCTGATTCAAAAAACTGGTTCTACTCCTGAATCTGCCGGTATTACACCTTTATTGCCTCCAGTTAATGGAGGAAGGGTTGAAAACAAAGGGTTTGAATTCAGTCTTGCCTATAATGGTAAAATCAGCAGGGACCTGACGTTTAAAGCCGGACTCAATGGTGGTTATGCACATAACAAAGTAATATACATGGATGAAAATCCCGGGATACCAGGTTATCAGAGAAAAGAAGGCAAGCCAATTAATGCCTACCTCGTATATCAATCGGATGGTGCATTTAAAGACCAGGCTGATATAGATAAGACAATTGCTTCTGTCGACTATAGTGGTGTAACTGGTAAATTGCTTCCTGGTGATATGAAATTTATTGATTACAACAAGGATGGTAAAATTAACGGTGATGACGCAGTGCGTTTAGATAAAAGTATTGTGCCTACTTTTAATTACGGTATTACATTTGATCTTCGTTATAAAGCCTTTGACTTGAGTCTGTTATTTCAGGGTGCATCAGGATCTGCAATCCGTATTCAAACAGAATCCGGAGATATAGGCAACTTTTTGAAGTATTCTTACGATCACAGGTGGACGATTGATAATCCAAGCAGTATTGATCCAAGACTTGCCAGTCGCGGAGATACCTACTATACTGGAGGAAATTTTGGGAACAACACTTATTATTTGTTTGATAAAAACTATATAAGGTTGAAGAATCTGGAGTTGGGATATAATCTCCCTGCCGACTTGTGCAACAAAATGAAAATCAGCAATCTTAGAATATTCTTCAGTGGCCTGAATTTAATTACATTTAATAAATACAAAATTTACGATCCGGAAGGTACTAATGAAAGTGGGCAATACTATCCGCAATCCAGAGTAATTAATGGAGGTATTAGTTTAACATTCTAAATAATAAAAATATGAGAAAGATAAAATCTATTTTTGGGTTACTGGCCCTTGTCTTAATTTCCTCACTTGCTTGCAAGAAGAATTTTTTGAATACGACACCGCTAAGCTCAGTTTCCAGTCAAGCTACCTGGTCCGACGGGGCGCTTTCTGAGGCGTTTATTTACGGTGTTTATGCAAACCTCGGGTATGGAGGATTTGAAGAACAGGCATTGGCCGCCTATACCGATGAAGCCATGTTTACCCACGCCGGAAGAAACATCAATACCTTCACGCAGGGAACAGAAACGGCGTCCAACCTTGCATGGATGAGTGATACATACAGGTGGGGATCAATGTACACAGCTATCCGTGCGGCAAATGTGGCAATTGCCAATCTGCCCACCGCCACTTTTAGTGATAAGGAATTAAAAGACAAACTCCTGGGAGAATCTTATTTTTTAAGGGCTTATTTTTATCAACAGTTGCTTAAGTTCTACGGCGGTGTTCCTATTATAGATAAGCCTTATGAACTTAATCAGGATTATACAGTTGCAAGGAATACTTATGATGATTGCGTGAAATTCATTGTAAAAGATTTGGATCAGGCTGCTACATTACTTAATGGCAAAAGTACAAAGGATGGCAGGGCTTCCAAATTAGCTGCTTTGGCCTTGAAATCCCGGGTGCTATTATATGCTGCCAGCGACTTACATGATGGGCCAACCGCAAAAGCTAAATCCTCTGTCCTCTCCGGCTATCCTAACTTAGACCTGCTGGCTTATGCTTCAGGTGACAGGTTAGCAAGGTGGCAGTCTGCAAAGGCTGCTGCAAAAGCAGTTTTAGATGCAGGACAAGGATATAAGTTAAACTTGTCGGTTCCTGTTTCTACAGCTGATGGGAAAGCCAATTACGAATCTATAGCCATGGGCGGTAAAAGTGCTGTTGGCGATGCAGCAGCGGCAGTAGAGCTAATTTTTCAACGGACAGCATCTGCACAGTACACGCAGGAAGACAACTGGCCCCTTGGGGGCTTACACTACGGTATCAATAATGGCCCTAATGGTTATCATAACTGGTCAGGAAACACTCCTATACAGCAGCTGATTGATGACTATGAAATGATGGATGGCAGTAAATTTGATTGGAATAACGCTGCACACAAAGCAGATCCATACAGTAACCGTGACCCACGTTTTTATGCAAGTATCCTGTACGATGGTGCCAACTGGAAACCAAGACCCGGTGATGTACCTGATCCGGCCAATCAAATACAAAGCGGTTATTATGATAACGGCAGTGGCGGAATTATTAATGGTATCGATACCCGTGAGTCTACCTTTGAAAACTGGAATGGCAGTCGCACACACTATTGGGCAAAGAAGTTTATTGATCCTAATCCTGCATTGGCAGACAACCAGTCAAGCGCACAAATAATTCCATGGCCATTTATACGCTATACTGAAGTAGCATTAAATTATGTAGAAGCCTGTATTGAAACCGGCGATGAAACAGAGGCAAGAAACTGGTTAAACAAGATCAGATTTCGGGCGGGGATGCCGGCTGTTACGGATGCAGGTATAGATTTAAAAAACCGATATCGCAATGAACGGAGGATAGAATTAGTTTATGAGGAACACCGCTATCATGATGCCCGCAGGTGGATGATTCCCGCTACAACACTTGGTCGTGGTATTAAAGTAATCAAAATAAATGCTAAGGTAAAAGCTGGCAAGAGTCCGCTTGTACCTTATCGTAAAGATCCATCCGTTTACGATTATACTTATACTGTGGTAGATAATACAGAAAATGAAACAAGGGTATGGAATGATAAAATGTATTACCGGCCTATAAGCAGAGATGAAGTGAGCAAGAATAGCAAACTGGTAAATAATCCGGGTTTCTAAACAAAAATTTAGTTTAATTAAAAAAAATCTATTCCTGAACAGGAATAGATTTTTTTTATAGTTTACCTTTTCCAAATGAATAAAAGACGCCTGTTTAATTACACAATTTCCATTGTGTTTTTATTTTTTTACGGATGCAAGGAGCAAAACCCAGTGCATCAGGAGGATACTGGGAAACAGCTGTTTAAACTACTGGGTGCGGAGCAAACCAATATCAGTTTTCAAAACACACTTACCGAGGCATTGAATACAAACATACTGATGTATGAGTATTTCTATAATGGCGGTGGCGTGGCTTCCGGCGATTTTAATAATGATGGAATGGTCGATCTTTATTTCACTTCCAATATGGGTGAAAATAAATTTTACCTTAATAAAGGCAATATGCAATTCCAGGATATTACTGCAATATCAGGAGCCGGAGGAAGACCCGGTCCATGGAAAACAGGTGTGAATGCAGTTGATATTAATGCCGATGGTAAACTTGATTTATACCTTTGTTATTCGGGAGCTCTACCACCTGAAAAAAGAGCCAACCAGCTTTTTATTAATACCGGAAATGACGCACAGGGAAATACTGTATTTGAAGAAAAGGCAGCGGCCTATGGACTAGCCAGCACAGGTTTCAGCAATCAATCTTACTTTTTAGATTACGATAAGGATGGTGACCTTGATATGTTATTGCTGAATCATAACCCCAAGAATTTACCGCTGTTAAATGAAGCAGGTACCGCACAATTATTTAAACAGGATAACCCCGATAAAGGACTTCGGCTGTACAAACAAACCAATGGATTATTTGAAGACGTAACGGTAGCATCCGGCATCAACGGCTCGGAATTGAGTTATGGTTTAGGCTTGGGTATTTCAGATTTTAATGAAGACGGATGGCCGGATTTTTATGTGTCAAACGATTACTCAGTTCCGGATTATTTTTACATCAATAATAAAAACGGGACTTTCACCAATCAACTGAAAAATAGTATTGGACATACCAGCCAGTTTTCGATGGGTAATGATGTGGCAGATATCAACAACGATGGACTCTCTGATATTTTTACCCTCGATATGTTGCCCGAAGATAACCGCCGGCAAAAGCTGTTGCTCACTCCAGATAACTATGAAAAATTCAACGAAAATCTACGAAGTGGATTCTATTATCAGTACATGCGCAACATGCTTCAATTAAATAATGGCAATGGTACTTTCAGTGAGATTGGTCAGCTGGCCGGTGTTTCAAATACTGACTGGAGCTGGTCGGCATTGCTGGCAGATTATGACAACGATGGATGGAAAGATTTGTATGTAACCAACGGCTACTTCAGGGATTATACCAACCTCGATTTTATAAATTACATGAATGATTATGTAAAAGAAAAAGGCAGGCTGCAAAGGGAAGATGTAATGGAATTAATAAAAGGCATGCCATCATCTAACGTAGCCAATTATATTTTTCAAAATAAGCAAGGCGTTTCATTTCAAAATAATAACCAAAGCTGGGGTATTAATGAGGCATCCAACAGCAACGGCGCTATTTATGCAGACCTTGACAATGATGGAGATTTGGACCTGGTGGTAAATAATATTAACCAACCTGCATTCATTTATAAAAACGAATCACAAAAATTAAATACCAATCATTTTCTTCAATTGCATCTTATTGGCGAAGCAGGAAATACACAAGGGCTTGGTGCAAAAATTAAAATTTTTTGTAACGGACAAATCCAATCGTTGGAACAAAATCCTGCCAGAGGTTATCTTTCCAATGTTTCTTTTAACCCCCATTTTGGTTTAGGTAATGCTGAAAAAGCAGACTCCCTGATTATTACATGGATTAGTGGAAAAGTACAAAAGCTTTACAACGTTAAATCTAACCAACTATTAACCGTTTCGGAAAAAGATGCGGCTGATAAAGCAATACCGGCAAAGCCTGCCGCAAGATGGTTTGCAGAAACATCTTCGAATATAAAATTCGAAAACTTTGATACAAGTATAAATGACTTTAACAGGCAGCTGTTATTGAACAGTCAATTCTCATACAATGGACCCTGTATGACAAAGTTTGATTTGAATAATGATGGGTTGGAAGATCTGTTAATTGGAGGCGCTGCCGGTGAAGCAACCCGGTTATTCATGCAACAGAAAAACGGCGCATTGGTATTAAAAAATTCCCCGGCATTTGAACAAGACAAAAAGTATAAAGATGCAGCGATGACTTTGTTTGATGCGAACGGTGATGGTAAGCCTGATATCTATATTGCGAGCGGAGGTTATGATAATCTTACCGCTACAGATTCGTTATTGCAAGACAGGCTCTATCTCAATGACGGAAAAAATAATTTTATTAAAACCAACGGTCTTCCGGATTTAAGAAGCAGTAAATCCTGTGTAAAAATTCAGGATATTAATGGTGACGGGGCTCCAGATATCTTTGTTGGTGGAAGAGTAGTTCCCGGCAGATATCCCGAAGCACCTAACAGTTATATTTTAATAAATGATGGCAAGGGAAACTTCTCCGATCAAACAGAAAAGATCTGCCCGCAACTTTCCAAAATTGGAATGGTAACTGATGCTGCATGGGTTGATCTTGATCTTGATAAAAAGAATGAATTGGTAGTTGTAGGAGAATGGATGCCGGTAACTGTTTTTAAATTGGAAAATGGAAAGCTTGTAAATGCTACCAATAAATTTTTCGACAAACCGTATGCTGGCTGGTGGAACAGCATTACCGTTGGTGATTTCAACGGGGATCAACGTCCAGATTTGATCGTAGGTAATATGGGTTTAAACACTCAATTTAAAGCCACTGAAAAAGAGCCCTTGGAAATGTACTACAACGATTTTGATCAAAACGGTTCTGTTGATCCTATTTTTAGTTTTTACATCCAGCATAAAAGATACCCCTACATAACAAAGGATGAATTAGGAGCTCAATTACCTGTGATGAAGAAACGTTTTTTTACATTTAAGAGTTATGCAGATATAACAATGGAAGAACTTTTTCCGCAGACCGAATTGAAAGATGCTGGACATCTTTCTGCTGATGAAATGAGTACTACCTGTTTTATCAATAATGCATCCGGAAAATTCACCATAGCAGCTTTGCCAATTGAAGTGCAGTACTCGCCTGTTTATACCATCAATCAACTTGATTTTAATAAGGATGGCAAAACAGATTTACTCCTTTGTGGAAATAACAGTCATACCAAAATCAGGTTTGGTAAGTTTGATGCTAATTACGGCATGTTGCTGGAAGGAGATGGAAAAGGCAATTTCAACTACATCAAACAAAACGTATCGGGATTAAATATTTGGGGTGATGTAAGAAGCTGTGTTCAGTTAAATCAACAATTTTATTTTGGCATCACAGGAAAGAATTTGATTACTTATACTTTATTGAATAAAAAGTAAATGACACAACAAAAATATTTTACAAAACTTTTGCTAGTCAGTCTCATAATTATTGGGGTTGCATCTTCTTGCAAACAGGAAAATAAAAAATTACCCGAAGCTTATGAACTTGCAACAGCCTGGGCAGATATGACCAATTACATTACTAAAACCACGCCTGCCAACACGCCAACTTTTGCCTCCCGCTGTTTTGGTTATATTGGTTTAACCATGTATGAGTCTGTTGTAAATGGTTTTCCGGGATACCAATCTGTGGCTACTCAATTGAATGGATTAGGCAGCTTACCGCTACCCGAAAAAGCCGTTACATATAATTGGCAGCTCGCTTTAAATGCAGGACAGGCAGAGATACTTCGTAATATTTACATCCAGACTTCGGATGAGAACAAAAAAAGAATTGATTCACTCGAGGCGTCTTTTTTAAATCAGTTTAAAACTGTAACGCCAGATGAAGCGGTTGTTAGCAGATCAATATTATACGGAAAAAAAATTGCGCAACAGATTTTCGAATGGTCAAAAACAGACGGTGGCCACAGGGGATATCTCACCAATTTTGATAAAAAATTAATGTTCCCCAACAAGCCCGGCGGATGGAAACCAGCCTTGTATGCACAATCTTTCAGCCATTTACCACTACATCCGCATTGGGGAAACAACCGTACTTTTATAGCCATTGATTCCGCCATTAATGCGCCTGAGTTTATTCCATTTGATCCCCTTCCCGGATCTGCATACTACAACCAGTTTAAGCAGGTTTACGATAAAAAAAATTCATTAACGCAAGCCGAAAAAGAAGCAGCAATATGGTGGAGCGATGACCCGGATGTAACCTTTACCCCACCCGGGCATTCTTATTATTTTGCAACACTTGCCATTAGAAAAACCAAGCCGGATTTAATAAAATGTGCAGAAGCGTATGCCCGTGTTGGCATGTCCGTATCTGATGCTTATGTGGACTGCTGGAAATGGAAATTTCAGTTCTTTTCCGAGCGGGCAAATACCTATGTAACAGAACACATGGATCAGCAATGGGAGTCCTTTTGGCCCGATCCGCCCTTCCCTGCCTTTCCTTCCGGACATGCCATACAGGCTGCCGCTTCTGCTATTGTGCTAACCAATTTATTTGGAGAAAATTTTACTTTTATAGACAGCGCACATGCAGGCCGTGCAAAAGATGAAATAAGAAATACCGAATTTAAAGCCCGTCATTTTAATTCATTCTGGCAGGCCGCAGAAGAAACCGCTAACTCTCGCTTTTATGGCGGTATACATATTCCGCAAGACAATCAAAGAGGGTTGGAAAAAGGAAAAGAAATAGCGGTCAACATCAACGGGCTACACTGGAAAAAATAAAATTATTTTACAAAATGGGTCATCGTCAAATCATCCTGTTAATTGCTTTACATTTTTGTATCAATACAATTTTTTGCCAAACCCGTTTTACAGATGTAACTGTGGCATCCGGAATTAAACATGTATTTAAAGTGTATGAGGGAATGTTTGGTGGCGGTGCCTGTGTAATCGATTTTAATAAAGATGGTTTTGAGGATGTTTATATTACCGGTGGCATGAATGATGACATGCTATATAAAAATAATGGCAATGGTACGTTCACCAATGTTTTTGAACAATCCGGCATGGGCGTTACAAAAAACTTTGTAACGCAAGGTGTTACAGGAGCTGATGTAAATCGGGACGGCTTTGTGGATTTGTTTGTAACAACCATCACCCGAAGAGACAAGCCCGAAATTATTCCGAGGGCAATCAACCTGTTATTTCTTAACAACGGAAACGGCACTTTTCGGGATGCTACCAAAGAGTTTGGACTCGATCAGCTTTTCTCCTTTAGCACCTCCGCAAGTTTTGGAGATTTTAATGCAGATGGATGGCCTGATTTGTATGTTGGAAATTATTTCAACGAGTATAAAGGAAAGCTAAGTGTTATCAACGACAACACTGTTGTGGAAGCCAACCAGATAGCTAAAGGTAATTTGCTGCTGAATGAAAAAGGAAAAAAACTCAGAGATGTGTATTCAGATTATGGGTTGGAATATCGTGGCTTTGGCTTTGGGGGCATCTTTACAGATTTTGATAATGATGGTGATCAGGACTTATTTGTAAACCATGATTTTGGCTATAAACGGACACCGGATATGTTGCTGGAAAATCATTATCCCAGAAAAAAATTTACAGATGTTGCCAAAGAAAAGGGAATGGATCTTAGGATAAATTCGATGGGAACTGCTGTAGGCGATTACAACAACGATGGACTGATGGACTATTACATGACCAATATAAAGTTCAACTATTTTATGGTTAACCAGGGTGCAGGTAAACCCTTTGTAAATAGAGCACCTGAATTGGGCATGCAATTTTTTGCAATCAGCTGGGGTGCTAATTTCGCCGATTTTGATAACGATGGTGATGTGGATTTGTTTGTTGCCAATGGAGACCTCAACCCCAATTGTGTTGCCATGGCAAACTTTTATTTTGAAAATATGGGTGGCAAATTTCAAGATCATGCACGTGCCATTGGCTTGGCAGATTACGGCATTAGCCGTGGGTCGGTGGTGTTTGATTTTGACAATGATGGCGACCTTGATTTATTGGTAGTAAACCAGGAGCCTGTTGTAACAGATTACCCTGTACCATCCATTACAAGACTTTTTAGAAATGACTCTACCAGCGGCAACTGGATAAAAATTGCATTAAACGGGATTGATGCAGAAAGCCATGGAATAGGTTCTAAAATTGAAGTAGAAGCAGGTGGAAAAAAAATGATCCGGGAAATTGACGGAGGAGCGTCGAGCCATCTTTCACAGAGTTCGGTGATTGCGCATTTCGGTTTAGGCAATGCTACTAAAATTGATAAAATTACCGTTTACTGGACGGGGGGAAACAAACAAACCGTCAGCAATGTTTCAATCAATCAAGTGCTGACCATAACAGAAGTCCCTGAAAAGAAATCCAATCATTTATTTATATACCTGTTGATTGGCCTCGCTGTTTTAACCATTGCAATTGTTGTGTTCAAGAAACGAAAATGATAGCAATCAATTGTTTTAAAAATTCCGCTAACTATAAAGTGTAAGTAATCTAAACGACATAATTACTTTAAATAACCATTTCTTTGTTGATTGAATACTAATGAATAGCCGCAATAAGATGCAATCAGCTAATAGGATGTAATTATATTGGTTCAGCTACATTAGAAATCTGCCGCAGAGCCGTACGCTCGCTTCTGTATTGTAATCCTGCCTGAGGCTGGAGATTTTAATCCGTTGTGCTTTGCGAATCATCAAATAGAGAGCCGTATGCTCGGCACATTTCCTTAGAATGCTACTGCTATTTATAAAGTAGCAATAACTGTAACGCCACCCTGTACCACCTGGTTCAGTTGCACATTAATTTTGGTTCCAACCGGCAATAACAAATCTACCCGGCTGCCAAATTTAATAAAACCCATCTCTTCAGTTTGTTTTACCTGTTGGCCTACCTGAAGGTAGTTTACAATTCTTTTAGCCAATGCTCCGGCAATTTGTTTTACTAAAATTTCGGTGTTTCCCTTTTTAATAACGATGCTGTGTCGCTCGTTTTCTGTAGATGATTTGGGATGCCATGCTACCAGGTATTTTCCTTTGTGGTATTGGTTGTACACTACTTCGCCGCTAATGGGGTTGCGATTTACATGCACGTTTGCAGGGCTCATAAATACAGATACCTGCAATCTTTTTTCTTTAAAATATTCTTCATCCACGGTTTCTTCTATTACAACTACTTTGCCATCAGCAGGTGCAATTACCTGCCCGTCGTTAATGGTTAATGTGCGGTTGGGAATACGAAAAAATGAGACAAGGAAAAGCAACAGAAAAAGTGTTACAAAAAATATCAGCCAGCTAAGCAACGGAAACGAAGCACTTAAAAAATTAAACGTAATGGTGTTTATAAAAACAAAGATAATTGTTCCGATGGCTATAGATCTGTATCCTTCCCGATGTATGGTCATATTAGTGGTTTAAGCCGCAAATGTAGGCGGAATTGTGCAGATAAGTGAATGGGGTGCGTTTCAAATTTAATGGCAATCAGATGGCGCAGCATTAAGTGGTTACTCTGTTTTGCCGTTAAGGCGTTAAGGCGCTTTTATTTCATTCAAATCCCAAAACCATTTAAAGCGATTCCAAATACTTTTCAATCAAATATAATTATGTATAATTCTTAAACCATCTTAAACAATTTCAACCACCTTAAACAATTTCAACCACCTTCAACCACCTTAAACCACCTTCAATAATTTCAACCACAATCAACCCTTTAAACAAATAACTGCACATACAACCATACAAAAGGAGAAGCTACCAACAGGGAATCAAAGCGATCTAAAAAACCACCATGACCCGGCATAAAACTACCGCTGTCTTTTACATCCGCCATCCGCTTAATTTTACTTTCAAGCAAATCGCCGGCTGTGCCAAAGATGGCGCAAATGGCAGCAATAGCAAACCAATGTTGAGCGGCAATTTGTTTTGCAACCGGAATATAATAACCCAGTAAGCCAATTACTATCACACAAAGTATAGCACCGCCGGCGGTACCTTCCCATGTTTTTTTAGGAGATATTTTTGAGAAAGGTGTTTTACCAATTAAAGAACCCACTATGTAAGCCATCGTATCGTTTATCCAAATGGAGAAAATTACAGCGGCCGGCAACAAGGCCGAGAAGCCAATATTTACACGGTATGGATTGGCTAAATCAATGCTGTCTAAATTGATATGCGAAGCTGATAGGGTAACTCCCAGATGGTAAAGCATCAACAAAGGCATGGTTATATAAACCAGTCCCAATAGGCAATAGGGCAGATATTTGTCCCCATGAATTTTCTTCATCAGCTTTATAAATTCATACCAGCCTCCAAAATGGATGATGGTAAAAAGAATAATAAAACTCCCTTCATTATAAAATAAACCCAGCAGCATTACTGCCACAAAAACAACCGCTGTTAACGACCGGGTTTTTAAAACTTCTTTATTTATTGCCATTAAATTAGGATTGATTCTTATCTGATCTTGATTCTATTTCGTTAATAAACGGGTTACTGAAATTGTAGCCGGGTATCAATATTTCTTCGCCGGGACGGTCGATGCTTTTTTTTGCTACTTTATCAAACAGTATCAGCAAACCCACGAGGGCAGCCACACCCAAAGCACCAATCCACAAAGGAAAATGTTCATCAATACTAGATGGATTAATTTTTTCTCCTGGCTTGGAAGCCATATATAATGATGTAATGCCGAGAGCATTATTGGCAAAATGACCAATTATATTTAACCAGATATTACCCGTACGATAATATACCCATCCCAATAAAAAGCCCAATGCAAAGCGGCTTAAAAATCCCAGATAAGACCCATGTACCGCACTAAAAACAATGGCCGTAAGTATGATAGCCAATATCGGCTTTTTAAACCATCGGGATAATAAGTTTTGTATGGCACCTCTAAAAAGTATTTCTTCAAATAAAGCAGGTAGTAATGCAATTACAATGATGGATATGATATAATCAGTAAAGTCGTCCATTCTTGCTATTACAGCAACCTGTTTATTGTAGGTATCTTCTGCTTCTTTAAACTGTAGCAGCGTTGCTTTACTCCAGGGCAACATTTCTGTGAACTGCCCCAATGCCCCAACTACCGGCAAAGCGGCTAACATGATAAATAGAACGACAAGTATTTGTTTTAAATCTAAATCTTTTTTAAAACCAAGGTGTTTATAGGCTTTAATATGGCAAACTCTTGCATATAAAAAAGCGGGTAAAAAAAAGATGCCAATGGTAGCAATAAACTGCGACCATCTTAAAGCGGTAGCATTTTCCGGCTTTAAAATACTTTCCATAACCTGTGTGGCGCTCACCCCCTTAAGATTGAAAAAATTGGCTTTACCCATTAAAGGTATCATACTTGCAAGGCCCCCAATAACAAGACCTGCACCGCAAAAAGCGGTTAAAACTCCTAATTGTCCCCAGTAGTTAAACCGGTTGGTTGCATAAAACGCCATAGTGATTGCTTATAAGTTTGTAAATTTACAGCCAAATCTAAGCACTTAGTAATTAGTACTTAGATTAGAATCTTCTAAAACAAAAAGAATGCCTTCGATAGGACCAATACAATTATCTGAATTCCCTCTATTACTTGCGCCGATGGAAGATGTAAGCGATCCCCCTTTTCGTGCAGTTTGCAAAGACAATGGCGCCGACCTTATGTACACAGAATTTATCAGCAGTGAAGGCCTTATACGGGATGCCATCAAAAGCCGCAAAAAACTGGACATATTTGATTATGAAAAACCGGTTGGCATTCAAATATTTGGAGGCGATGAAGATAGCCTGGCAATGGCTGCAAAAATTGTAGATGTTACCAACCCCGATTTGCTGGATATCAACTTTGGCTGTCCGGTAAAAAAGGTAGCGTTGAAAGGCGCCGGCGCCGGCGTATTGAAAGATATTGACCTGATGGTACGTTTAACAAGTGCTGTTGTAAAATCTACTTCCTTGCCGGTTACTGTAAAAACAAGACTGGGCTGGGATGACAGTTCTCTGAATATTGAAGAAGTAGCGGAACGCCTGCAGGATGTGGGAATTAAGGCCCTTGCCATTCACGGACGCACCCGCAGCCAGATGTACAAAGGCGAGGCCGACTGGACCTTAATTGGAAAAGTAAAAAACAACCCCCGTATTCATATCCCGATTTTCGGGAATGGAGATATTGATACACCGGAAAAAGCGGTAACTTATAAAAACCGCTACGGTGTAGATGGTGTAATGATTGGCCGTGCTGCCATTGGTTATCCCTGGATATTTAATGAGATAAAACATTATATACAAACAGGCCAACACCTGCCATCGCCAACCATAGAAGACAGGGTGGCGGTTTGCAAAAAACATTTGCATAAAAGCTACGAATGGAAAGGCCCGGTGGTGGGTATTTTTGAAATGCGCCGCCACTATACCAATTACCTGAAGGGACTCCCCGGTATAAAAGATTACCGCCTGCAGCTGGTTACCTTAAAAACGGTAGAAGAAATTGATGCTATCCTGGATGAAATAGTAATTAAATACGCCGGTTACGAGTTTGAAAAAACGCCCATTGAGCTGATTAATTATCATGAAAAATGCCCGGTCTAGCGCCAGGGTCGGAACGCTAACAGCGGCCTGAACCAGAATTGACACCAGGGGTCGGGACGCTCTCAGCGGCCTGAACCGTGTTATTAAAGTGCACATCACCAAACCAGCAATAAATTAAGCTTAGTTACCTTCTATATTCAGAAAAAAAGCAATAGTTTTAAAGCACAAAATTTAATCTAATGCACCTCCTACAGGCTGAATTTTATCACATCTACAACCGCGGTAATAATCAGCACTAACGCCAGGGTCGGGACGCTCTCAGCGGCCTGAACCGTGTTAAAGTGCAGTTCACCAAACTAGCGGTAAATTAAGCTGAGTTAACTACTATCTTCAGAAAAAAAGCAATAGTTTTAAAGTACAAAATTTAATCTAATGCACCTCCTACAGGATGAATTTTATCATATCTACAACCGGGGGAATAATCAGCACTAACGACAGGGTCGGGACGCTCTCAGCGGCCTGAACCGGTTTATTAAAATTAACCCTAGTTAGCTTCTATCTTCAGAAAAAATGCAATAGTTTTAAAGTACAAAATTTATTTTAATGCACCTCATTCAGGCTGAATTTTATCACATCTACAACCGGGGAATAATCAGCACTAACGCCAGGGTCGGGACGCTAACAGCGGCCTGAACCGGGTTATTAAAATTAACCCTAGTTAGCTACTATCTTCAGAAAAAAAGCAATAGTTTTAAAGTACAAAATTTATTTTAATGCACCTCATTCAGGATGAATTTTATCATATCTACAACCGTGGTAATAATCAGCAACCTATCTTTTTTAACTCCGATAATTATTTTTTCTTCATTAAAAAAATCAGGGAGCAGCTGTTGCCAGTAGCTGATATAATTTCATATTGTTTAATGCCCAATCATTTTCACCTGATAGTTCATGCCAATGAGTGCAGCATAAAAGAAAGAAACTCATTTGGCGGTAAGCCTATGCAGGAATTTGCTTATCGGGTTGGGATTTTACAAAGCAGCTATGCACAAGCTATTAATAAAAAAAACAACACTTCGGGTTCATTATTTCAACAAAAGTCAAAAGCGAAAATACTTTCAGAAGATATTGATGGTAGAAAAATGAGTTATCTGGAAAACTGCTTTTATTATGTTCACCAAAATCCAAAAGCTGCCGGCATTGTTGATACGTTGGCTGGTTGGCCATACTCTTCATACATGGAATATGTAGGGTTAAGAGAAGATGGATTTTGCAACCGGGAACTTTTTTTAAATGTTACCGGATTAACAGTTGATGCCATTAAATGCCAGACTGATGGGGACATACCGGATGATGACATAAAGAAATTGTATTAGGCATAGGGTCGGGACGCTATCAGCGGCGTGAACTGGGATTGACGCTAGGGTCGGGACGCTACAAGCGGTCTGAACCGAGTTGCTTGAGAGAAGCCACTATTAATATATGTAGCTACCACCCGGCATCCCAATGGTTCAGGTCGCTGATAGCGCCCCGACCCAAGGTAACGCTACGAACAGAGTTGATAGCGAGAAGCCTTTAAAAATTTAGATAGCTACCACCCGGCATCCCAATGGTTCAGGTCGCTGATAGCGCCCCGACCCAAGGTAACGCTACGAACAGAGTTGTTAGAGAGAAGCCTCTAAAAATTTAGATAGCTTCCACCCGGCATCCCAATGGTTCAGGTCGCTGATAGCGCCCCGACACAAGGTAACGCTACGAACAGAGTTGCTAGAGAGAAGCCTCTAAAAATTTAGATAGCTACCACCCGGCATCCCAATGGTTCAGGTCGCTGATAGCGCCCCGATCCATTGGGATTCCTCGAAGCTAAGCCGAAGCAACATTTATCCACCAACAATCCCGAACTTGCAGCCTAAACATTTTTTATTGCATGCAACGGACTACACCTATTGTTTTAAATCTGATTATTATTAATGTACTGGCCTACATGGCACAAAAGCTTGTTACTGGTTTTGATGTAACGGAGTGGGGCGCCCTGCATTATTTTACTTCTCCCTTATTTAAACCACACCAGTTTTTTACCAGCCTGTTTTTACACGATACCAATGGATTTTCGCATTTGTTGTTTAATATGTTTGCGCTATGGATGTTTGGCAGCTTTATAGAAAATTACCTGGGTGCAAAGAAGTTTTTATTGTTCTACCTGGTATGTGGTTTAGGTTCAGGTTTGCTGGTGCAGCTTACTGTGCCCTATAGCGCAGGTGTATTTGCGCAATCCGCTGCCGGCATTCAATCTGCAACACAAAATAATGTAAGCGCTGCGGAAATAATAGCTGCCTACAAACAACAATATTCTGCCATTGGTGCCTCAGGCGCTATAATGGGTATTATGGCTGCATTTGCTTACTTGTTTCCCAATACTGAAATGTTTGTGATGTTCATTCCTATTCCTGTTAAGGCAAAATATGTAATACCGGTGCTTGTTTTAATTGATTTATTTGGCGGGCTTCACCAGTTTGCGGGAGATAATGTTGGGCACTTTGCCCACTTAGGCGGGGCAATTATTGGATTTTTATTGGTATTTTATTGGAATAAAACCAATCGCAAAACATTTTATTAACCTTAACAGTTATAATAAAACAGAGGCGTACTTTTGTTAAATCAATTTATAAATTCATGGGAGAGTTAGATAGATATTCGGATTTTAAACGGCCCAGAAAAAGAATAACGCTGGGTGCTGATGGCAATGCGCTTGTTGGGCTGATTACCATCAATATTATTTTCTTTTTGTTACTGATGGTAATACAGGTTGTCTATTTCTTTTTTCAGGCGCCTGAATCATCTTTTAATGCACAGGTGGTGCAATATTTTGAGCTGCCGGCATCGTTAATAAAATTGAGCGAACGTCCCTGGACGGTGCTTACCTATATGTTTAGCCATACCGGCGTAATTCATATCCTCAGCAATATGATTTGGCTATGGGCCTTTGGATATATTTTACAGGAACTAACCGGAAACAGAAAACTTATCCCTATTTATATATACGGTGGATTTGCAGGTGCCCTATTTTTTATTGTAGCTAATTATACCGTTCCACCGCTAAAGCCTTTTATTGAAACCAGTGCATTAATTGGTGGCAATGCAGGTGTAATGGCTGTAGCCATGGCTACAACAATGCTGGCACCGGGCTATCGCTTTTTTCAACAACTCAATGGAGGTATTCCTATATGGGTTTTAACAATGGCATATATTATTATAGATTTTGCAGGGGTAGCTTCCATGGGTGCAGCCCACAGTATATCGCATATAGCAGGGGCAGGTGCTGGGTTTATGTTTGTGTACCTTTTAAGAAAGGATATGGACGGCAGCATTTGGATGTTGAAATTTTACGAGTGGCTGATGAACATTTTTAACCCTGATAAAAAGAGCGAAGGAATGGATATCAAGGAAAAGATTTTTTATAAATCTGAGGGCAGAAAACCATTTAGTAAAACATCGAATGTAACCCAGCAACGGGTGGACGAAATTCTAGACAAAATCAACCAGAAAGGTTACCACTTTCTTACCGACGAAGAAAAAGGTATTTTGAAAAGAGCTGCCAATGAAGATTTGAATTAATAGCTCTTGTCTGGCTTACTTCAAATCCGATAGCTATCGGACGTCCGTTTTAATGTAAGAACTAAAGAGTGAATAAATCGCCGTTAAGGCGTTTGGACGTTGAGTTATTAAAGAAATAAAATCGCCTGAACGACTTAACTGTAAAAATACCAACGGTTAAATACGGTAACATCCTGCAATCCTATGGCTAACGTTTTTTAATTGCCTACTCCACTTTTCGTTTTCTCACGGCATCCCTTATCTTTATAGTATGCCTAAAAGCCTTTTCCGGAGAATCTCTAAAAATTTTTTAATCATTTGTAACATAGGTATAGCTGCCTGTTTTTTAATTGGCTGTTACAGCGATTATTTTTTTTCTGCAAGCTGGTGGCCGGTTGGATTATTGTGGCTGGCTGGTTTTTATTTGCTGATGGTTTTATGCCTGTTTTTTATTTTTTGGTTGTATGTAAAGCCGGGCTGGTCCTTACTCTTTGTCGTTACTATTTTGCTGGCTTACCGGCCGCTTACCAATATTTTACCTCCCCGGCTTACCGCTCATTTTACCGAAACCAAACAAGCCGGTGATTGTAGAATTATGAGCTGGAATGTGGCACAGTTTGATATTTTATACAACAAGCAACGCCCGGATATAAGGGATAATATGATGGACCTCATCAATGAATACAAGCCCGATATCGCCTGCTTTCAGGAGATGGTAGCAGGTGATACCTTAATAAACCTGAACACAGCCTATTACCGTAAATACAGCTTTTTTTCTGTGTACGAGTATGCAGCAAAACTTAATTTTACCCATTATTTTTTTAGTTACAATTTTAAAGATGACTTTTTAAACCACCAGCATTTTGGCCTGATGATTTTTTCTAAATATCCTATCATTAATAAGCAAGCAGTGCAATATTTCCCGTACGATTATAACTCTAATTTTCAATTTGCGGATATTGTTAAAGGTGCAGATACCATTCGGGTTTTTAATATCCATTTACAATCATTGAAATTTAGTGAGGAGAATCTTTCTTACATAGATAAACCTTCGCTGGAAAATAAAATAGATATACGGCAATCTAAAAACGTACTAAGCAAATTCAGGAGCGGCTTTATAAAAAGACAGGTACAGGCAGACAGGATAAGGGCGGCCATTGACAGCAGTCCGTACAGGGTAATTGTTTGTGGCGACCTGAATGATGTACCCAATTCCTATGCTTATAAAAAAATTGGCGGAAACCTGCAAAATGCCTTTGTGCAAAAGGGTGCCGGGCTGGGCAGAACCTTTAGTGGCATTGCCCCTACTTTAAGGATTGATAATATTTTTCTGCATCCTTCGTTTGCTGTTCGGCAGTATGGCAGGATAGCAAAAAAACTGAGTGATCATTTTCCCATTATTGCTGATATTGAATAGACCGTAACAGTTGAAATAATTATATTTGCAATTATGCTCTTTCAAACGAATGTATATACTTTGTTGTGCGGTTGTTGCTATGATGTTTAATTATAAATAGTTTGCTGCTTACAAACAAATATTGTAATAAAAGCCCCATAAAGATTTATACGGACACGGGAGTGACTCCCGAAAAAATCGGGATAGGCCAACGATGTTGAATATGGCAACAAAGCTGGTTCCCAAAAAAATCATAATAAAAATACCCCTTACATAATGGCTTTAAAAATTTATAACTCATACTCCCGCCAAAAAGAAGTTTTTACATCTATTACACCCGGCCATGTAGGCATGTATGTTTGCGGCCCTACGGTAAGCGGCGAAAGCCACCTGGGGCATGCAAGGCCGTACATAACTTTTGATATTGTATACCGGTATTTAACGCATAAAGGATACAAAGTTCGGTACGTGCGCAACATTACCGATGCCGGGCATTTTGAAGAAGAGGGTAGGGAGGCTGAGGATAAAGTGAGCAAAAAAGCCTTGCTGGAAAAACTGGAACCGATGGAACTGGTGCAGAAATACACCAACCTTTTTCATTGGGCAATGCTACAATTTAATTGTGTGGAGCCAAGTATTGAACCTACGGCTACCGGCCATATTGTGGAGCAGATAAACATGATTCAGAAAATTATTGCTGCCGGTTATGCATACGAAATTAATGGCTCGGTATATTTCGATGTAAAAAAATATGCTGCTACGCATGATTATGGAAAGCTGAGCGGAAGGGTGCTTGATGATCTGCTTGAATCCGGCTCCCGTGAGGTTTTAACACGTGAGTTGGAAGGACAGAGTGAAAAAAGAGAAAGTGTAGATTTTGCCCTTTGGAAATCGGCAGCGCCGGAGCACATTATGCGTTGGACAAGCCCATGGGGCGAGGGTTTTCCCGGCTGGCACATAGAATGTTCTGCAATGGCTACCAAATATTTGGGGGCAGAATTTGACATTCATGGTGGTGGTATGGACCTTCAGTTTCCTCACCACGAAAGTGAGATAGCACAAAGTACCATCTGCAATCATCATGCACCGGTGCGCTACTGGATGCACAACAACATGATTACCATCAATGGGAAAAAGATGGGAAAGAGCTACAACAATGTAATAAAACTTACAGAGTTATTTACTGGCAATCATCCCCTGCTTACACAGGCATTTCACCCAATGGTGGTAAGATTTTTTATTCTGCAAAGTCATTACAGAAGTCCGCTGGATTTTGGTAGTGAGGCATTGGTAGCGAGTGAAAAAGCATTGAAGCGTTTGTGGGAAGCATTTGAAGTTTTAGGGAAATTGACCATAGACAATGGGCAATTGGCAACGGACAATGAGCTGAACGATAAAGTGCTGAAGATGGTACAGGAGTTTGAAGAATTTATGGATGATGATTTTAGCACGGCAATAGTATTGGCCAATATGTTTGAGCTGGCACCGGTTATTAATTCCATAAAAGATGGGCATATAAAAACCACCGCACTTGCTGGTAGTACACTGGAATTGTTGCAGCAACAATTTGCTTTTTATCTGGTAGATATATTTGGGTTAACCAGTATGGTGAGTGGCAACAACAATACCCTGCAGGGTGTGATGGAATTGCTGATAGATATCCGTAAAGAATCCAAAGCTAAAAAGGATTACGCTACATCAGATAAAATCCGCAAACAGCTGAACACACTGGGCATTGCCATTAAAGATGAAAAGGACGGGAGTGTTAATTGGGATTTGAATTGATATTATTGTTTAAAAATGCTGTTGTAAAAAATACCAACTACATGCAAATGTTTTTTGTATTTGTCAGCTACTGTACTGCATGATTTAAGAAATCAATCATTGGCTTCATGGCTGCAAAAGAGGCGGCAATTTCTTTTACCAGGGTTTTACTGGTTAAATCATTATCCGCAAGTGGGCGGCTGACTATAAAACCTTTCATTTTTAAATACCCGATGGCAGGATTGCTTTCATCGTAACCCTTTGGCGGACGAACCAGCGATGCAACTCCATCTACCCCGGCAGGAAAATGTTTAATAAAGTTTTTATGCTGTACAATTTTTTTCCAATCAGCAAAGTTGTAATCAATCTCCTGTCTTATTTTAGCTAACTCAGCTGGCTCCGGCATATAAAATCCACCTGCAGCAAAGCTTTGTCCGGGTTGGGCATGAAAGTAATATCCTGCTTCTTTTGCTTTTTTACCTCCGCTACTGAAAGATGCGCCCATATTGGTTTTATACGGACTTTTGTCTTTACTAAACCGTACATCCCTGTTTACCCGAAATACACAATCCTTTGCTTTAAAATTACCAATCGCTGCGTCAAACACAGCAACTGCATCAATTATTTCCTGCACCAGTAACAGATAGTCGGCCTTGGCTGCTTCGTAGTGTTTGCGGTTGGCATCAAGCCAGGGTTTATTGTTGTTTTTACTTAGATTTTTTAAAAAAAGGATGGTATCTTTTTGTAGCATGCTGATTGTTTTTTGTAAAATATAAACAAAATAAAAGCAGGAAATGTTGAAGGATTATATCAAATTTTCGCAGGCCACAATTTTAATAATTGATACAATATTTGCGAAAAGTATGGAGTATAAAGCTGTAATTCTCCTTTAGGAGATAAGGGGAAAAACGAAAATTTGGATTGTAACTGTTGCCAGTTTCTGAATAGGTTGAACAAACTATTTGATATGGCCCCAGTTTTCTCCGCTCTTAATTCTGTACACAGTCATCTCACTTACATTGTATTGCTCAGCCAGTTGTTTGTAGGTGATTTTTCTTTTCTTAAGTCTAAGAATTTTTTTGATGTTCTTTACTTTAGCAGCGTCTAGTTTTAAACCTGTTTTTCTGTTGCTCTGTACCAGTTTGTAAGCAATTTTTAGCGGACTGTTTTGTTGATGATCGCTCATCTCTTTAAGGGTGGCCCACTTTAAATTATCAATATCGTTGTCTTGCTTTTTATGGTTAAGATGAATTACATATTTTGCTTTGGAAGATCCTTTTTTACAAAAGAGCCTGGCTATTTCCCTATGTAAATAAATGGTGCCGTTTCCCACTTCAAAATGAAGGTTCAGGGTTCTGTAACCGGAGGTGATGGAACCATTCAGGATTTTTCCATCCTCATACAAATTAGTACGAAAACTTGCTGCTCTGCCGAGTGATGATACAGCATATTTCCGGTGTGAAATATTTTGAGGATCCAGCTTTATTGTTTTCCACACTTCGCTTTTTACTTTCGGGATCATAAAAAAATGTTTTAAGTGAGAGGATGTATTTCTGTTGACAAGTATGCGGTAGTTTAAATAGGTTGCACAAACAATCGATATAAATATAAAAAATATTTTTCCTATCCGGGCAATAATTTTATAAAATCGTCTTCACTGATAATTTTAATAGCAGGAATTTTTTTTGCTTTTTCCAATTTACTGCCTGCATCTTCGCCCACTACCAGGTAATTCAATTTACTGCTAACACCGCTTACAATTTTACCGCCGTTTTTTTCTACCATTTCTTCTGCATCACTTCTTTTTAATTTAGTCAATGTGCCGGTAAATAAAAAGGTTTCACCGGTAAGCAGTCCGTTGTCGGTGTTTTGTTTTTTCTGATTTTTTAATGAAATGCCCAATATCTCCAGCTTGTTAAGCATTTGCAGGTTTTCTTCATCACGAAAAAACCTGAAAATACTGCCGGCCACTTTTACACCTACATCTTCTAGTTGCTGCAATTTTTCAATATCATAGGCTGCAAAATCCAGCAGATGCTCTACCACATTTGCCAATGTTTTAGCAGTTGTTTCTCCCACATACCTTATGCCCAATCCGTATATAAGCCGGTGCAGTGGTTGTGTCTTTGACTGCTCAATGGCCAGTTGTAAATTATCGATCGATTTTTTTCCAAATCCCTCCAGTTTGCTGATGTCATTAAAGTTTAATTCATAAACCCCGGGTACATCTTTTAGCAGGCCCATGTCATAAAACTTCCGCACATTGGCATCGCCAAAACTTTTTATATCCATTGCATCTTTACTAACAAAATGAATAATACGCTCCACTACCTGCGCACTGCAGTTAATATTAATGCAACGCCAAACAGCCTCTCCTTCCGGTTTAAAAAGTTGGTGGCTGCATACGGGGCAATTAACAGGAAATTGTATAGCAGTTTCGCTTCCCTTACGCAATTCGGGAAACGATTTTACAATTTGCGGAATTACATCACCACTACGTTCTATCAAAATGGTATCACCCAGCATCAGATTTTTTTCTTTGATATATTCTTCGTTGTGGATAGATATACTGGATACCGTAACTCCACCAACCAGCACCGGTTCTATTTTAGCTACCGGTGTAACTGCACCAGTTCTACCAACCTGAAACTCTACACTCAACAACTTACTGGTAGCTTGTCTTGCTTTAAATTTATACGCAATAGCCCAGCGTGGGTGATGGCTCGTCATGCCCAGCTTATCTTGTAAAGCCAGGTCATTTACTTTTACAACCATGCCATCTATTTCATAGGGCAAATCGTCCCGTAATTTTTCAAACTCCTGGATGTGTGCAATTACCCCGTCAATACCTTTAACCACCAGCATTTCTTTTTTCGGGCTTTTAAAACCCAATTCCCAAAGCATCTGCAACATGCCGCTGTGAGTAGCTGGCGCCGCATTATCGGCAGTCGGTAGTCGGTGGTCGGTCGTCAGTGGTCCGTCGTCGGTGGTCTGTCGTCGGTCCTTGTTCGTCGGTTGTCGGTCGTCCGTTGTCGCTCCACCCACCCAACTCACATGATACAAAAATGCCTCTAAATTTCTTTTACCAACAGCCGCTGCATCTTTCATACGTAAGGAGCCGGCTGCTGCATTGCGGGGATTTGCAAAAGGGGGTAAGCCTTCTTCCATCAACTTGTCGTTGTAAGTTTTAAAATTATTTTTATTAATCAATACTTCGCCTCTTATCTCAATTTGTTCAATTGCATAGTTGCTGAATTTTGCAGAAAGTGGCACTGATTTAATTTGCTTGGTATTGAGTGTAATTTCATCCCCCACCACACCATCGCCCCTTGTAGCAGCACGGCTCAGCAAATCATGATCATAAATCAGGGAAATACTGGCTC
>JBBQEA010000045.1:0-27102 GCA_038320245.1 Chitinophagales bacterium
TGGGCATCCGTCAATATTAATGCCCACGCAATTACCATGCGATTCCCCGAAAATGGATACTTTAAAAATGCGACCGAAACTATTCACAATAGAATTATTATTTATTAACTGATTAATTTTTATGTATAACAGAAGCGCCTAATTTTTTAAGGTCTTCAAAAAAAGCAGGATACGATTTATTGATGGCATTGGCTTCTTCAATAGTTGTAATGCCCGTTGCTGCTAAACCCGCCACTGCACAGGCCATTGCAATGCGATGGTCGTGGTGCGAATGAACAACTGCACCGGTAACAACAACGCCACCTTCTACCAACATCAAATCATCCTGCAAGGTAATGCCAACACCCATCTTTCCAAATTCTTCCTGTAATGTTAAACCACGGTTACTTTCTTTATGTGCTAAACGATTTACACCCTCAATAGTAGTAGTGCCTTTGCAATAGGCTGCCAACGCTACCAACGGTGGAAACAAATCCGGACAATCAGTTGCATCAAAATGAAAAGCTTTTAAGCCATCTACGCCTGCAGCAGGAAGTGAAATAGCAAGCTGTTTTTCTTCGATAGACAACGTACAACCACAATCCATCAGTGCTTTTAAAATCGCCTTATCAGCCTGTGTTGAAAAAACATCCAATCCTGTAACTGTAATATTTCCACCAATTGCTCCTGCTACCAATAAAAAAGCGCCACCGCTCCAATCGCCTTCTACAGTATAGTTGACTGATTGGGAAGTTGATAGGTTGACGGGGTTGATAAGGAAAGACTCGTAATTATTATTAACTACATCGTAGCCAAATTGTTTCATAACCTGTAACGTAAGGTCGATGTATGGTTTACTCTTTAGATCTTTTACTGTAATGGTTACCGGTTCTGTTGCAGCCTTTCCATAAGCCATCAACAGCCCGGTTAAGAATTGCGAACTCAGTGATCCATCGATGGTAATGTTCTTGGGCTGTAGCGGTCCTTTAATTTTAATGGGGAGTTTACCCCCATTTAACTGAATGCTGATACCCAATTGAGGGAAAATTTCATCAAAAAAATCCATTGGCCGGGTTAACAAACTGCCACTACCATTGATGGTTATTTCGTTGCTGCTTAATGCAGCCAAAGGCGTAAACATTCTAATTCCCAGTCCGCTTTCGCCGCAGTTTAAAGATCTGGCGCCGGCTAAATCTCCCACCAAAGTAGGTTCCTGAGCACCCAACGGGTTGCTAACTTTTACATTTAAATTTCCGTTGGAATCTGCTATTATTTCAGCACCTAAATTTTTTATAATTCCTATTGCTGCAAGGTCATCATTGCTATTGCCGGGATTGTGTATAATAGTTTCGCCAGGGTTTAGTAAAGCGGCTGCACATGCCCGTTGCATGGAACTTTTTGAAGTAGGTGCATGTATGTTTCCTGAAACTTTAGATGGAGTTATGCTCACTATCATAAAAGAACTATGAATTTTTATGCGCTGAAATCCCATCTTGTTTGGAGGGAATGGGAATGCAATTACTAATTAAATTTTCTAATTGAACCATGGGGATTGGATATATCACTCCTTCGCCAATTTTATTCAGAAGTATAAAACTCATTTCATTACTCACCCTTTTCTTATCCATGGTAAGCAATTTCCAGATTTTATCCTTGTCGATAGCTAAGCCTGTTGTTAGATGATATTTCGCTATTAGGTTAATCACCCTTGCTTTTTCAGCTGAATCAAACATGTTGATTTCTTCCGAAATATTACAAGCTGCCACCATTCCAATGCTTACTGCGTGACCATGTAATAACTGATAGGTATTTTCAATAGCATGTCCGAGTGTATGACCAAAGTTGAGCAGCTTCCGCTCCCCTTTTTCAAATTCATCTGACACAACTACTGTTGTCTTTATCTCTACATTTCTTTCAATTAAATTAGATAACAATTCTGCATCTGATTGGAATGCAGTAAGTTCGTTTTGTTCCAATAATTGAAACAGGGCCGCATCTTTAATACAGGCATGTTTAATTATTTCAGCGAAGCCATTCACCCATTGTTCCTGCGGAAGTGTATGTAGAAGAGCGTAATCAAACAGTAAAAAATCCGGTTGCTTTATAAGCCCGGCTAAATTTTTATAAGGTCCAACATCAACTCCATTTTTACCGCCAATGGCAGCATCTACCATGGCTAAAATAGTGGTGGGTACAAATCCAAAGTTCAACCCCCTCATATATACACTTGCCGCAAAACCTGTAATATCCGTAACCACACCTCCACCTACACCTACAATAAATGTATTCCTGTCCGCCTGCTTTTGTATTAACTGCCCAATGATAAAATCAACCGCTGCCTGCTGCTTAAACTGTTCGCCCGCTTTTATAACAATTGTATTCCATCCAGTAAAAATAGCAGGCTGTTCTGCAAATACATTTTCATCAGTTACCAGTATTGTAGTGTCTTTTGAAAGAATAGTTTCCAAATCAGCAAAGGCCGCATCAAAATAATAAGTAACGGTTTTTTCTGAAAATGTGTGGGATGTTGTTTTTCTTGACACGCTTTAAATAAATAAGTTCACACAATATATTTTTATACTCCGCAAGGGGTAAATTAGTGACCTGCTGAATTGTTTTTGCCTTTAACCTTAATAGAGTTTTTGATTAAATATAACCTACCTTATTACCTTGTTTCGACTGCTTAGATTATTTCTGTTTTGTATGATAATAAGGTCTGATCTAAAAAGTAATTTTATTTCTACTAAGGTTTATCTCACTAGTGGCATAAGATCCAACTCACTGCTTTATAAATTGCGTAGCATAACATCTTGTTACCTCTATTGGAATTGAGACGAAATGGATAATTTTCTAACTATTCATCACCTTATTTTGGTGATTGATACTTTCCAAATGCACGGCATCAAAATATTTGGTTATAAATTCCTGGCTAAGGCCAAGGTTTTCACCTTTTTTAAACGCTTTTTCCAATATGTCATTCCAGCGGTTTGTTTGCAGGATGGTAATATTATTCTCCCGTTTGTATTCGCCTATTTTATCAGCAATCTTCATTCGCTGTCCAATTAACGAAAGCAATTCATCATCTACATGATTAATTTGTTCACGTAACGTAGCCAACGCAGTTATAAATTCCTGCTTATCCGATGTTTCACTTCTCCAGATTAGCCCATCGAGTAATTCGGCAAAACGTTCAGGTGTAATTTGTTGTTTGGCATCGCTCCAGGCATTATCCGGATCCACATGGCTCTCAATCATTACGCCGTCAAAATCCAGGTCAATACTTTTTTGTGCTACTGATTGCAACATGTGCCTGTTGCCGCAGATATGGGATGGATCGCAAATAAGGATCATTTCCGGAAATCTGCGTTTCATTTCAATAGGCAAATGCCACATCGGCGCATTGCGGAATTCAGTATTTCCGTAATTGCTAAATCCACGATGAATCATACCCACTTGTTTAATACCTGCTTTTTGAATACGCTCAATAGCGCCTGTCCACAATTCTAAATCGGGATTAATGGGGTTTTTAATTAATACAGGAATATCTACACCACGCAATGCGTCTGCTACTTCTTGCACACTAAAAGGGTTAACAGTAGTGCGGGCGCCAATCCAAAGCATATCCACATCAAAACTCAATGCATCTTCCACATGCTTAGCTGTAGCTACTTCCACTGTGGTAGGTAAGCCAGTGATTTTTTTTGCCTGCAACAACCAGGGCAATCCTTTTGTGCCAATTCCTTCAAACAAACCGGGCTTGGTACGTGGTTTCCAGATACCAGCACGTAACATATCTATTTTTCCTGTCTTAGCCAGTCTTGTCGCTGTTTCCAGCATTTGCTCTTCTGTTTCGGCACTGCATGGGCCACTGATAATTAATGGACGTTTGTTCCATTTTTCCTGCATAAGGTTTTTCATTTGTTGTGTTTGTGTTTCACTCATAAAAAGTTTATTATAATCCTGGTTATATATCTATATTAAAAATTCGAGTTCAATTATTTGCAATTTTCTTCTCAAAAATAATAGCAAAGCCATGCATACCTGCATGGCGAAAATAATTATCGAAAGAACAATCTTACTAAAAAAACAATATTATTCACTTATTGTAACTATTTCAATTAGTGCGGTAAAGATACATTATTCATCCTATACATCTAGAGAAAGCAATGCTTCGTTGAAAATTTGCTAAGATTATTGTAGAAAATGGTAGATTATGTTTAACAAAAGTTGAATGGCAGAAAATTGTATTATCCATTTCTTTATATTAATTCGTTTTGCCGTTGGCAGTTAACAACATAAAAAAGGCTCCCCTTTTAAGGAAGCCCTCATTAATGGAACAAGCAATCGCAAATTTTATAAATACACTATTTATTTTTTCATTTTAAACAATACCCAACCAATAATAGCACCAACTACAATTGCTATAGAAGTTGATGCAAGTATATCTCCAAGCAGGCTATGTTTACTTAATACCAATGTAGTTCCGTACATCATACAATCAAAAGCGCTGATCATTAAAAAACCAAGAATCCCCCCGGTTATCATTCCATCTTTTAAAGACTCCACATTTGCCCTTGCAAAAACATATGCATAAACAAATCCTTGTAGCAGGCTTCCTATAAAAACAGTTGCCATTTGAATATCAACACGGTCTAAATGCCCGGCAGCACCGGTGTTTTTAAAAAAGTAATCTTTTAAAAGAATCCCATAAACAAGCCAACCGAATAAAAAGAAAAGAACTCCACCAATGGTTCCAGCAATTAGCATTTTTTTAATGTTCATGATAAAAAGGTTTAAGGTTAATTAGGTTTTAAATCGTTGACAAAATAATGATTTGTTTAACAATTGTCAATTAAAATTTAAAAATGTTTAACAATGCTATTTAAATATTAATTTTTAGAACAAAATAAAATGCGCCTGTGTAAAGGCGCATTGGATTTTGTAAGGGTTAAATTAGTTGACTTACTATTTTACGTAAATGATGTTTAGTTATCTCGCTGTATCACTATCTTTTGTATTTGCCTGTTATTGTAAGGTGTAACTATTTCTAATTGATAGCCCCCTGTTGGAATAGCTGATGGCAGGTTAATACTCTGTAATTCAGTTCCACCATTGTACGCCTTTTGAGAACTATAGACAAGCTGGCCAGTATTGTTCAGCAACCTTATCGTATATTTCCCCTTTCCCTGATCGGTAAATTGCAGATTCATTGTATTTCCTGTAATTAAATTCGGTACAGCAGAAATTGATGCGGCTGTCTTTTCGATTGTAGCTTTTACCACACCTGAGAACTTAAATATTCCATTTGCATCCACACTCTTTACCCTGTAATAATTAACAGCCATTGCAGGATTTACATCAACCCAATTATATGTAACAGTACTTCCATTTAAGCCTGTTGAAGCTATTGGTTCAGCCTTTACAAAATCACGTCCGTTAGCAGATTTCTCCACTTCGTATGCACGTATATTGATTTGATTTTCTACTTTCCATTCAACAGCTATCTGCTTATTTTGTACAGATGCTTTAATGTTTGTAAAAGAAACGGGCAATACAGCAATTGGTTTGAATACAATGCGGAACCTGTTTTGTGCGATTGAACCTGCATTTGCGTCTACAGTAAAATCATGATAAGTAGTATCGCTTAAACTAATTACTTTGCTGGTTGCAAGATAAGTATCTTCTAAAAATGCAGCCAAATTGGGTTGCTGCAGGTTAGCTGCCACGAGTTGCAATTGGTAATCGAGTTTTTTCATGTTATACATCCTGAAAAAAATTGTATCTGTAGCCGTGATGGAAGTTCTTTTTTCAATAACCAGGTTTGTACCGTTTTTTAGGATGCTGAAATTTTCGCCAAAATTGGTTCGCTTGATAGCATCAAATCCGTCAATTGCATCATTATTGGCGGGATCAAAAACGATCATATTTCCATCTGCCATAGTATATGCATTGTTGTTTTTTGCATAAAGGTTGGTAATAAAAGTCTCTTTTGATGATGTACCTGCCGGCCTGAAAACCATTCTGCTTCCCGTACCCTTGCTGTTTTCATTTATAGTCACTGTTCCTGAGGATGCAACTGCTCTGGTAAAAAATGCAGCACCGGATTCAATAAAATTATTTACAGATCCCGATGGACCAAAACTGCCACCACCCGGTACTACTATAAAATCAGACCCATCAAATGATAATGTTTGGTAAGCGCCCAGATTATAAGATCCCAATAATTTAGGATCCCACACATTAAACGAAGCGCCGATACAGCCTCCTGCCAAAACAATATTTCTCAAATCTAATGAGCTGGCGTATGGATTGCCAATTAAAGCTGATTTATCAGCAGGAATTGAAACGGCTGTTTGGTTACCCAAATTTAAAGTACCGGTTGTACGTAGCGTAGTTGCAGCACCTGCGCTTGTGCTGGAAGATGGTGTAACACTTCTGCTGCCACGGATATACATAAAATAGCCCGACGCTGCATTAACCGCAGCACTCGTGTTGGCAACCCCTAATAATGAATTGCTTGCCTGGTCGTAGGTTAACAAAGAACTACTTGCTGTTTTAAAATCAAAACCATCTGCAGACCATGATGCTGAACTACTGGTGATATTGGTGCCATAACCATTTAGGCCATTTACCCCTGCAGCCTGCCCCTCCTGCCATGATTGATTAATGGTTTGCCCATTGGTTGGGGCAGCCAACAAACGCCAGGCACGGTTTGTATTTTGTGGAATGTATCTTTCTACTGTTACGTTGCCGGTAATATAACCACCAGATGCCGAACCTGCAGCAATATATGCTGTACCTGAAGCTGTGGAAGCAATAGTGTAGTTACCACTGGAAGCGAATGTACCTGCTAATGGAGAATGAACACCCAATAACCTTAACGGGTTTGATAAAGTAATTGTTTGGCTGGGACTGTTAACGGTTAAATTATTTATTACATTGGTACTACCCGGCGTAGTTTGATCAAACGATAATGTTGGACTAACCGTTCCGTTAACAATCAAATTGCTGGCACTATTGCTTCTAAGGCCCTCTGATGCTGTATTAATTACTGCTCCTTTTAAGGAAAGTGTATTGCCATTAATCGCAAGTTTTCCGGCAGTAAATGTAGTAGTACCGTTCATGATCAAGTCATTGTCCATTGATACAACCTGGCCGCTGCTATTAATTTGTAAAGTGTTTAATACATTGCTGGTGCCGGGTGTTGTTTGATCCATACTTAGGGTAGGACTAACAGAGGGACTATTGAAGATGATACTACTCGTGGTGCTGCCGGTTATGCCGCCTGGCACAGTATTTATTATATTGCCCTTTAAGATAATTGATCTTGATACAATGGATAATTTACCTGCTGTAAATGTAAGAGCACCATTTAGTGTTAAATCGTTTCCGAGCGTTGTAGTATTTCCCGTATGGTTAATGGTAAGGTTATTTAAAACATCGGTGGTGCCGGGTGTGGTGACATCTAAAAAAATTGTTCTGTTGAAAGCACCATTTACAACCAGGTTGCTGGTTGGTCCGCCCGTAATATTTCTTGTAGCACTCATTGTTGGAAAAGATCCTTCTAGGGTAAGTGTATTGTTGCCAATCACTAATTTGTTTGGGAGACTACCACTAAAGGATAATGTTCCTGCTATAGTCACGTTGCCCGCAAGTGTTTTCGACTGATTTATTAAAGTCAAATTCCCGTATTTCTGTCCGGAATTTAATACGGCTACGCTTTGTGCAGCTCCACGGTATTCAATAGTACTGCTAGTACCAATAACATGTGTGCTGTAGGATGATGGCAGCGAATTAGTTCCTGCAATTCTTAAAGTACTACCATTGGCCACAGTTAAAGTTCCACCCAATGAAGTTCTGTCAGCAGTAAATGTATTTAAATTTAAGATGCCTGAATTTAGTGTTAAGTTCCCTGCAATACTGATATTACCTGTAACAGTTTTTGTATTTGTTGTTGGGCTAGAAGAAATTATAAGATTGCCATAACTCTGCGCTGTTTTAAGTGGACCTACTAACTGTGCTTGTCCATAAAATTCTATCGTACTAGTGTTGCTCACAATATGCGTTGAATAGGCAGATGGAAAGGTACCCGTACCGCCAATTTTAATAGTAGCACCGTTTCCAATAGCCAGGGTTCCTCCTGCTGTAGATCGATTGGCAGTTTTGTCGCTTAAATCGAAAGTACTGCCAGAAATAATCCTTAAATCCCCTTTAATATCCAGACTTGAACCAAACAAAGGCGAAATATTTACTATGCCTCCATTTATAGTAAGGTTTGTAACGGCAACTAAGCCTGCAGGAAGTGTAAAAGATCCGGTAAAAACGAACGAACCGAAATCGGTTGTATAAATGCCACTACTTCCCGGATCGTCTTCTATAATAGAATTGCAGGTTACTATCGCATTAGTGCCCGATATACCTAAGTCGATAGTTCCGAAAGTTCCATTTCCAATATTACCCAAAGTGATAATACCCGTTACATTTAAGGATGATGTGCCTGTAAACGTCAAAATACCGTCACCAGTAGCATCTCCCACAAGCAATGATTTACAGGCTTCGCCAGTAGAGCTTACTGTTACTGTAATGAAATTGCCAATAATCACGTCGTCTGCTGATGTTGGCACACCAGAATCCCAGGTGGCTGCCTGATTCCAGTCCCCGTCTCGAACAGCTGTAATTTGCGCCTGAACTGAATTCAAAAATAAACTCGAAAACAGAATTAATACAGCTGCTTTCAATACTTTAATAAAGTGCTTTCCTTTTGGGAATTTTAAATCGTTTGATTGGGATTGTAATAAAAGTTTCATGGTTCTTGATGGATTATATTGGATAGATAAAAAACAAAGGCTTAAAAATTAACTTATAGTGAATCGGATTATTTTTTGTTTAATAGTTAATAGTATGTCAGTAATTCCTGCTCCATAGAAATTCGAATTTTTCTTGAATACTATAACGATATACTGTAGTTTTTTTACGACACAGCATTAACCTTTTCACTAACGAAGTTTAAAAATATTTATTATGAGACAATGGTTAATTGCGGGAATGAATTTTTACCTGGTGCTTACAGGATAGTGGGAGTTTTCCTGAATTATGATAGGAATACCAAATGAATAAGCTAAAAAAATTGGTAACTTTTATTCAAATAATTAGAATCATTACTAAGTAAATAAATCCCTTTATATTTTTTTAGCACACATAGAAATATTCTGTCCGATTGATTTTTTCAATATTTTTCCCCTGCAGTGGAGAATGTAGTTAATAGCAAGAACACACAGGATTGATGCTAGCCAATTTCCGTGTATAGATTTTTGAAAAGTATTTCATTGAGGCCGCCTAAAAAAAATGCGCCCCTTCTCAAGGGCGCATTTAGTCGCATCTGCGTAAAAAATTAATAGATTTTATTTAGAGGCATTACAGATCATTTGTTACGCTGGATAATCAGCTTCTGCAATTGCCTGCTGTTATCTGGCGCAATTATTTCCAGTTGATAAGCACCGTTTGGTGTAGAAGCTGGAAGATTTACGGTTTGTAAATCGTTGCCACCACTGTGGGTTTGTTGCGTACTATAAACTGTCTGGCCGTTATTACTCAATAACCTCAATGTGTACTTTCCTTTAGGCTGGCTTGTAAACTGTAGGTTCATGGTATTACCATCTATCAGATTGGGTACTGCGGTAATTGCAGGTGCAGATTTACCAATAGCAACTTTTACGATAGCTGAATATTTAAAGGTTCCGTTAACATCTGCACTTTTAATTCTGTAATAATTTACTGCAGCAGCCGGGTTAACATCTAACCAGCTATAACTTACAGCACTGCCATTTATTCCAGTAGCAGCAAGGGTTGCAGCATTAACAAACTCACGACCATTTACAGATTTTTCTACTTCATATTGGCGGATATTAATTTGATTTTCCACCTTCCACTCTACCGCAATTTGTTTGCTTTGTAAAGTTGCCTTTATGCTGGTAACAGATACCGGCAATACAGTTATTGGTTTAAAAACAATCCTGAACCTTTTTTCTGCAATTGAACCAGCATTTGCATCAATGGTAAAATCATAGGTTGTTGTATCCATTAAATTAAGCGGTTTGCTGGTTGCATTGTAAGTGTCTTCTAAAAATGCGGCAAGGTTGGGATGTTGCAGGTTGTTAGCAACCAACTTCAAACGGTAGTCGATTTTTTTCATATAGTACATCCGCAAGAAAATGGTATCTGTGCTGCCGATGGGTAATCTTTTATCAACAGCAAGGCTGATTCCATTTTTCAAAATACTTAAGTTCTCTCCAAAATTGGTACGCTTAATGGCATCAAAAGCATCAACTGCGTCATTATTAGATGGATCAAACATCACCAGATTACCATCTGCCATAGTAAATTCATTGTTGTTTTTGGCAAAAAGATTTGTAATCAATCTTTCGTTGGATGGAGCACCTTCAGGCTTAAAGACCATCCTGCTTCCGCTGGTTTTGGTAGCTTCATTAATAGTAACAGTACCAGCGCTAGCTATTGCCCTTGTAAAAAATGCGGCACCAGATTCAATGGTATTTTGTGTACTACCGTTTCCACCATAACTACCGCCGCCAGGCACTACGATGTAATTACCACCGCCACCATCAGTTAAAGTTTGATAGGCACCTAAATTATACGAGCCTGCCAGTTTAGGATCCCACACATAAAACGATGCACCAATACAACCGCCTGTAAGACCAATAGATCTCACATCTATTGCACTGGCATATGGATTACCAATTACAGCCGACTTATCAGCAGGAATGGTAATAGCTGTTTGATTACCGGTATTAAGCGTACCGGTAGTACGTAAAGTAGTTGATGAATTATTGTTAATGATAACAGAATCTGGCGTGATACTTCTATTGCCCCGGATATAAATAAAATAACCCTGCTCGTTTGAAATTACAGCGGAAGTATTGGTTATGCCAGGCAATGTATTGGTAGCCTGATCATAATAAAGTAAAGAATTACCGGGAGTTTTATAATCAAAACCATTAGCAGACCAGGAGGCTGAATTACTGGATATATTGGTGCCATAACCAGGTTTTCCATTAACTGCAGATCCCTGACCTTCCTGCCATGTTTGATTAATGGTTTTGCCATTGGCTGGTGCGGCCAATAAACGCCATGCCCTGTAAGTATTTTGAGGAATATAACGCTCTACAATTACATCTCCAGTAATGTATCCTCCGCCATTAGCACCCAGGGCAATATTGGCTGTTTTGCTTGCAGTGGATGCGATGGTGTAATTACCCGCAGATGCAAACACCCCGGCTGTTGGCGTATGTGTACCTAATAAACGCAGGGCATTACCCAAGGTAACAGTTTGGCTTGTACTAAGTGTAACATTATTGATAACATTGGTAGTTCCCAATGTTGTTTGATCAAATGAAAGTGTAGGGTTTACTGCACCACTCATTACTAAATTGCTTGTGCTACTGCTTCTAAGTCCTCCAGTAACAGTATTAATTACATCGCCCTTTAAAGTTAGTGTATTGCCATTGATAGCTAGTTTGCCATCAGTAAAAGTAGTGGCGCCATTCATGATTAAATCGTTACCCATTGTAACTACCTGGCCGGTACTATTAATTTGTAAAGTGCTTAAAGTTTTTGTTGTGGCCGAAGTTTGATCCATTGAAAGCGTAGGACTTACAGAAGCACTATTGAATATTATTTTACTTAGTGTGCTACCTGTGATTCCACCAGTCACGGTGTTAACCAAATTACCCTTTACGGTAAGTGTTTTTGATGAGATAGCTAATTTACCCGCAGTAAAAGTAAGGTTTCCACCAGTAACTAAATCATTACCAAGGGTAGTTGTGTTGGCCGTATGGTTGATGGTAAAATTATTTAAAAGATTGGTTGTGCCAAGTGTAGTTGCATCAAAAAATAATGTCCTGTTGAATGCGCCAGTTACTACTAAATTACTGCTTGCAGATCCGGTTATATTCCTTACAATAGTTGCACCACTCACTGGTCCCTCCAACGTAAGGGTATTGCTGCCGATTGCCAATTTATTTGGGGTACCTCCAAATGTAAGTGTGCCGGCAACTGCTGTATTACCCATTAGTGTTTTTACACCGTTTGTCACGGTAAGGTTACCATATTTTTGACTGGAATTTAATACCGCTACATTTTGAGAAGCAGCTCCTAAATATTCAACAGTACTTGTAGCTCCAATTGAATGGGTAGAAAAATTAGCTGGTAATGTGCCGGATCCGGCTATTCGCAATGTGGCACCGTTGGCAACTGTTAAAACACCGCCTGACGTAGTTCTATCCGCAGAAAAAGTATTTACGCTAAAAATACCTCCGTTAACAGTTAAATCTTTTTCAATACTAATTGTTCCATTCACTTCCTTTAGGCCCGAACCTGAAATAATTAGGTATCCATATTTTTGTGTTGAGTTTAGTGTAGCAACCGTTTGGGCTACACCGTTATATTCTACAGTACTAGTAGCGCCAATTACATGAGTACTAAAATTTGCTGGAATGGTTCCGCCACCACCAATTTTTAAAGTAGCCCCGTTACTAATTGTTAGTGCTCCTGCTATAGTGTTTCTGTTAGCAGTTTGCTCTTTCAAATCAAGTGTTGCCCCACTGTTGATAGTCAGGTTACCTTCAATAGGCAAATTCCTGCCACCTGTACTTAAATAACCAGTATTAACTACCAGATTATTAAACTGAAAGAGATTATAGGGCAACGTAAATGTTCCATTAAATACTATTGTACCCAAATTAGTTCCATAAATACCGCTATAGGTTGGATCAGCTTCTATTATTGAGTTACAGGTGAGGGTTGCATCTGCAGCCATGGTAATAGTGCCAGTGTACATTGCGTCCCCCATGGTAATATCGCCTGCCACTGTTAATGAAGAAGTACCAATAAAGATAATAGTACCACTTCCTAGCCCATCTCCCCCTATAACCAGGCTATTGCATGCTGCACCTACTGCATCTATCTGTACAACAATATCACTTCCTATAATTACATCATCGGCTGCCGTGGGCATATCGCCATTTACCCATGTGTTAGGATCGCCCCATGGGCCGTTTTGCAATGCAACTGCTGTAATCTGTGCCTTTGCCACATGCATTACAAAAGAAAAAAAGATAAAAAGCAATCCTGTTTTTAATGTTCGTGAAATAACGGCGTTGAAAGTAGCTTTTTGATTTTTTTTGTTGGTTTGGATTAATTGATTCATGTTTTGTTGGATTATTGTGGATAATTAAGAAAAAGCTTAATGAATGATATTATAAAATAAAACTGAAGTGGTAAGGCGGCCGAAAATGAACACAGCTGTATTAAATTTTACTGGTGTTACTGAGCTTTCTTAGATACAGGTTTATAAAAAACATCTACATACCAACGCATGCTATATGTTAATATTATTTAGATGAGTAAAAAAATAAATAATTATTAATTATGCTTTAAAATATTCATAATTAAGCACTTATTGATTAATAAAATACTTAAAGCGGCGTAGAATAAACACTACACCAAGTGTAATAAAAGCCCATCGTTTTGTAGTTGGTAAGTAGAAAGCGAAACAATTAAATAGAATAAAATACTGCTGCATTTAAAATAGTTTGACAAAAATTAGCTGCTTAACTATTTTAAGTTACCTATCAAAAAAGCTACTTATCTCGCCAAAGCAAAAAGAGGCAACGGTAGCCGACATAATTGGAAATTAAAAACCCTACAATAATTTAATATTACTGTAGGGTAGATAAAGGGGGGGTATGGAATAAAACGGGCTAGTATAAAATCAATCCTTGCTATAACAGTTTATTAAGTGAAACATTTTTTTGCTGCAATTAAATCAACCGAATGTTTTTGCAAATGTCAAAAACCATATTTTTCAATGTGTTTTCAGGAAAAATAAAATACAAATCTAAAACGGCAAACATTTCATTTTAGGTATGTAATCTGGAAAATAAATAACAATAAATTGAAAATAATTACCACAAAATGTGAGATCATGTTTCGTATTATAAAATTTCATAAAACTAATAGTATTGATTGGTAATATGCTGTAAAAAATTCCAAAAAATGGATAAAAAAACTGTCTGTAGCGTGTGGATATCTTTTAAATGTTTACTGCTAATTAATAGCTGATGAATTAGTTAAGGCAGTAACAAAAAGCACAAATGTCCGCTATTCCATCAACGCCGGGATAACTATCTCCAACTTTAATTTTTTTTTTAAGGCAACGAAAATTGTTGACCTATTCTAAAAAATAACGGTTTTTTTGCGTCTTTTTTAAATACGGACTAACAGGTAATGCCCATCTAAGAATCTTCGTGCCCCTGCTAAAATTCCAATTTTCAACATCAATTCCAAAAACAGGAATTTTTTACAAAAAACATTAATACAACTACTTGTATATCAGTAATCTATATTGTGGCATACCTGTGGTTAACTACGAGTAACTACAACAAATAAGGAGTTGATCAGCTTGTTTAAGTGAAAATCATTGATAACAAGCTGACATGCCTTTCAAGTTGTAAAATAATAATTCGTAATAACCCCAAAAAAAAACTACATGGAACGCAATTGGTTAATCATCAGTACAAAACTAAAACAAGAGAAAAAAGTAGCAGAATTTTTAACAAAAAAAGGGATACAAAATTTTTGCCCTTTCGTTAAAGTAGTACGAAAACAGGGAAGCAAAAGCATCGTAGAAGTTCAACCTCTATTTACTTCTTTTGTATTTATATCAGTTAACGAAACTGAGCTGCAGGTAGTAAAAAACGCACCATCTTTTGTTAACCTGGTTTATTGGCTAACAAAACCCGTAATTATCAAGCAGGAAGAAATTAATGCAATAAACATGATGGTTGAAAATTATTTGAATATCAGGCTGGAAAAGACAAAGGTTTGTATCAATGAGAAGATAAGCCAGATGGAAGAGAATATTACCGATTTTAAAAATAATATTTTGAGTATTACTCATAAAGGAATTACAGTTACACTCCCCTCGCTTGGCTATAAAATAATTGGTAGCAGAGAAAAAGCAAAAGAAAATATTGAACAAAAAAATACAGTATTTAAAACTTTGCTTCCTAAATTAATGAACCCCGGTTTTCTTTTTGGTTTGTAATGGGAGCTTTCTAAAATAACTAAAACCCAGTAACACAAAGGCAGCGTAAATAAGCTGTCTTTGTGTTACTTATATTGACCAAATCAACTTTACTAAATACTGCATTTAGGCAAGTGATTACTGGTAAAATCATTTGTTCAAAAGCGACAGCACATCGTTTAACTCAACTGGTCTTTGTTCATCATTCAATTCCATCACAATAACATACCCATTTGCGCCACCTGCTTTAAGTACAGCGGAAATTAGCTTTTGCTGATCACTTATAATTCTTCTGCCATCTGCCTCATCCCAAATTTCTTTGGTGCAAAGGCAACCTAGCGACGGAGTCAAGGGATAGTATGGCTGGCCCCGATAATAGTCGGGGTTTATGGTTGTGCCATGCGAAATAATTTCCGTTCGGCCAGCTTTGCCGGCGTAAAAAGATCCATAAATCGGATAATAATTTTCCCAGCTTTCGGGCAATAATTTTTTATACCAATCAATCGTCCAGTTGGTATCGGTAATGGACGAATCATTCATAAAATGCTGCAGGCTTGTCTCATACGGCATGGTTAATTGAATGTTAGGCGTAGGCCCAATAAAATTACTTCTGCTTACATCCGTCCCAAACATTCTATAAACGCCTTGCGGTGTATTGCCATTGGTTAAATAACCCGGAAGGTTAGTGATACTTCTTGCTAACTGTGGCACAGAAAAAAAATTGCCATATAAATCTTTTATAAAATCACCAACAGTATCTCTTACAATCACCAAGCCGGGATAATTCCGATTGCTTCTTTGAATACTAAATACAATGGTTGCATTTTCAAAAAATGGATGATGCAATAGCGCTTTTATTTCCGGCATGCTGTTTTTACCGGGTACATCATTCATTCTAAAATTTAATTGATTCAATATTGCTCCATCCTTATTTAAGGCAAGTTTTTTTACAAGAATAGCTGCCACAGCAGTTTTTAGTTCGGGTTTTGCTTTTAGCAGGTACTCGGCACACATGGCAAAATTTTTATCATTTTCTGCCGAGTTCATTAATTGTGTAACCTGCCTGGTAAACTCAAAAGGATAATTTGTAAATACCAATTCCAACAAGGCTCTTTTAAAAGATGTACTTCGCTTTTCAATACTATCAAATGCAGTATAGATACGACTATCGGCCCATGGAGTTTTGTACCTGATCAATTCCATTCCCCAAAAAGCATCCATCCAATTTTCTTCCGTATTATCATTTAAAGGCAATGATAAGTTTTTGATGATGGCGTTGTTCTGTATGTTTCTGTAAAGTCTTGTTTTGTTATCTGCCCTTGTATCTTTTGAATAAACAGTATCAACCGATTGGGCAGTAATTGAATCGAATTCAAAAAAAAGCATGCATAGAAAAACAATGACGCATCTAACATATTGCGTCTTCTTTTTAAACCCTTGCTGTGAAACTTTATTGAACGGCATTGGCAAATACGGTTTTATTATTTTTTGATTTTGAGAAAATGAAAAAAATAATCACACTTGTACTTTTGCATCAACTTTGGATTTCCATTATGAAATGTATAAATACAATGTCAGTGTACATACCCTTTGAAGTGTACAGATAAAATTTATGGATTATGAAATTTTAAAAATGCTTCAATCCTGTTAAATGCATCTAAAAAAGTGGCACTATCCCAGTCATCGCCATGCCCCTTTCCACTGTATAATGCATATTCTCTCGGAACACCAGCAATTTGTAATTTATCATTTAAAGCACCTGATTGCCGCACTGCGTTTACCAGTGGATCCGCACTTCCCTGCAAAATAATTGTTGGGCATGCTGTTGTAGCATTTACAAAATTGATTGGGCTGCTTTGCTGATAAAGAGCTGCATTAGTGGTGGGTGTACCATTCAAAATTGCTGCAATATTTAATGGCGGTATTACTCCGGGGTTATTATATAGATCAATCATGTCAGTTGGTCCAAAAAAATCAACTACCGCTTTTACTTTTATGGGCATCAAATTTTTATAGGCTTGCAACAAACTTAAATGTGCTCCGGCACTAACTCCAAATAATACAAACTTATCACTGATTAAATAGTCGCCTTTTTTATTGTAAATAAATTCAACCGCTGACTTTACATCAAGTTCCTGGGTTGGAAATGTGTTGATATTGGGTAAAGAAAACAGCCGGTAATCTATGTTGAAAATAGCGTAATCCGGGAACCTTTTTTTGAGTGTATCTATATATACTGAAATATCTGCTCTTGTACCCAATCCTGCAGACCATGCGCCACCATGAATCATTATAATAACTTTAGTACTGGCACTACTCCTGCCAGCGGGCAGGTAAACATCCATTTGCTGCTGTGGATTTGCACCATAAGCTACATTTAAAGCGGTGGATGCTGCTACTACACCACTATTATTATCAACAGCTTGTTTTGAGCAAGATAGCAATATCAAACTACTAAAAACAACCATCACAACATTACGAATTAGCATAACTATATTTTTAAATTTTGTAATTAAAATTAACAGATGAACTTCTAATTATTTGGTAATTTTTTTTACCCCTTATCTACGCTTTTTTTACATAGAGAATTACATTTCTTGTTTTACTTTACGCTAAAATTAAAATTAGGCGTTTTTGCAGGTTATGATTTTGTTGGATAAGATTTAGTACCCGTATTTATCTTTCCACCAGGTTTTTAAATTGTTTCGTATCTCAGCTTCTCTTGCATTGTTACCGGGTTTATAAAATGTTGTCCCACTAATTTCTTTAGGTAGATATTCCTGCGGCGAAAAATTATTTTCGTAATTATGGGCATAGGCATAGTCTTTACCATAATTCAGATTTTTCATGAGGTTGGTTGGCGCATTACGAATATGCAAAGGCACGGGCAAATCACCATGCTTTTGAACTGCTGCCAATGCATCACCAATTGCAACATAGGCAGCGTTGCTTTTTGCAGAAGCTGCAAGGTAGGTAACACACTGCGACAAAATAATTCTTGATTCCGGATAGCCAATTTTGTTTACTGCATCAAAAGTGGCATTTGCCAGCAACAACGCATTGGGATTGGCATTACCAATATCTTCACTTGCCAAAATCAACAAACGCCTTGCAATAAATTTTACATCTTCTCCCCCTTCTATCATCCTTGCCAGCCAATACACGGCCGCATTGGGATCGCTGCCACGAATAGATTTGATAAAGGCAGAAATAATATCATAATGCTGCTCTCCTTTTTTATCATAGATGGCAATGCGTTGCTGGGCAACAGCCATTACTAACGCATCTGTAATTACCAATACATTATCAGGCTCTAAAGCCCCTTCTTTGGAGGGGCTTGGGGAGGCCGTTACCAGTTCCAGCAGATTTAATAATTTACGGGCATCACCGCCTGAAATATTTATTAGCGCAGCGGTTTCTTTTAACTCAAACTTTTTTGTTTGTAGAATTACATCATTTTGCAAAGCATGATTTAATAAAGCAATTAAATCATTTTCATCCAAAGACCGCAATACATAAACCTGGCATCGGCTTAGCAATGCGCTGTTTATTTCAAAAGATGGGTTCTCTGTAGTAGCGCCAATCAAGGTAATGACACCCTTTTCTACTGCTCCCAATAGCGCATCCTGCTGCCCTTTGTTGAACCGATGGATTTCATCAATAAAAAGAATTACGTTTTGCTGAGTCTTTGCTACTTCAATTACTTCACGCACTTCTTTTACGCCACTGCTGATGGCACTTAGTGTATAAAAGGGAACCTGTAATGTTTGTGCTATGATGTTGGCAATGGTTGTTTTTCCCACGCCCGGCGGCCCCCACAAGATCATACTGGGCACTTTACCATTTTCAATTGCAGTGCGTAAGATGCTGCCTTTGCCAGTAAGATGTTGTTGTCCGGCTAACTCATTTAATGAAGATGGACGTAAACGTTCTGCCAGCGGTGTTTGGCTTGTGGTCATTGCTTTATTGAAATAAAAAATGAGAACAACTTGAAGTGAATATTTATACTTCAATTAATAGTAAGGATAGTTCTTTTATTCTTTTAAACCCTTTATCTGCTGTCACTAAAATGAAACCTTCTTCAATTGCAGTTGCGGCAATTATTGCATCAGGTATTGGAATTTTTATTTTTCGTTTTATTGAAATAGCCAATTTTTTAATCTTGTTAGTCAAAGGCATAATTGTACAGAATTCAATGGCAGATTCTCTTATCGAAATCTCTTTTTCATTCATATCCTTTACACCCAAAACCTCAATTTCTGTAACCTCAGATATGTATGGTTTTGCAGCAAAATAAGGCTTTACTTCAGCCAGGCCTTTAAGAGCGTAAATTATAATGTTAGTATCAAGTAAAAGATTAGCACCACTCACTTCGTACTTTTTTTTGAAAGGTTAAACCATCTTCAATTTTGGGTAACTTTCCAAAAAACTCTGAAATTGATTTATCTGATAAATTTTTACCGCTTCTTTTTTTAAGGATGTTTTTTATTTTTTTATCTGTCGTTCCTTTTGGAATTTCTGTAACCATATTTCTATTTTACCCTATAAAGCTAAAGAAATAATTTTGTATGTTAATTAAGTTTAACCTTTCAAATCCAATTTAATCTGCAACTCTTCAAATTGCTTTGCATCAATGGTACTTGGTGCATCCAGCATCACATCCCGACCACTGCTATTTTTAGGGAAGGCTATAAAGTCACGAATACTTTCGCTTCCACCGAGGATAGCACATAAACGGTCAAAACCAAATGCCAGCCCGCCATGTGGCGGTGCGCCATACTCAAAAGCGCCTAATAAAAAACCAAATTTATGTTGTTGTTCTTCAGCATCCATACCCAGTGCAGCAAACATTTTTTCCTGCAATGCCCGTTGAAAAATACGGATACTGCCGCCACCAATTTCATTTCCGTTCAGCACCATATCATAAGCATTTGCTTTGATACCGGCGTAGGGATGTTTTAAATATTCAGCCGCATTTTCAATCACCGGATTATTGTTGATCATAATATCAATATGATCAGGCTTGGGCGAAGTAAACGGATGGTGTCTTGCTACCCAGCGGTTATCATCTTCTGCATATTCAAACAAAGGGAAATCCAATACCCACAATAATTTAAATTCATCATTTTTACGCATACCCAGTTTGTCGGCCATGTACATACGTAAATCACTTGTTGCCTTTCTTGTTTTTTCTTCAGCACCTGCTAATATCAAAACAAGGTCGCCTGCTTTTGCATTGGTAGCATCAGCAATAGCTTTCAATTTTTCCGGACTATAAAATTTATCTACACTGCTTTTGTGCGTTCCATCAGCATTACATTTTATAAACACCAATCCCTTCATCCCAATCTGTGGACGTTTTACCCATTCCGTTAATTCATCTGTTTGTTTACGGGTATATTCGCTACAACCCGGCACCGCAATAGCAATTACAGACTCTGCATCATTAAACACAGGGAAATCACCCGCAATCAATTCCGAAATATTTGCTTTTGCAGGAAAAGTATGTGAAGGGAATTTAAGATTACACAATTTCATTTCAAAACGAATATCGGGCTTATCGTTGCCGTATGTCCACATCGCTTCTTCCCAGGTAGTGCGTTCTACAGTTTCCGTGTAGTCAATGTTTTTTACATCTTTAAAAATACGTTTTACCAATCCTTCAAACATTTTCAGAATATCTTCCTGCTCCACAAAACTCATTTCACAATCTATCTGGGTAAACTCTGGTTGCCTGTCTGCTCTTAAATCTTCATCTCTAAAACATTTTACAATTTGGTAGTACCGATCGTAGCCACTCACCATCAACAATTGCTTAAATGTTTGCGGACTTTGCGGTAATGCATAAAATTGTCCGGAGTTCATTCTGGATGGCACCACAAAATCCCGAGCACCCTCTGGTGTTGATTTAATAAGAAAGGGTGTCTCAATGTCCATGAAATCATTTTCATGCAAGTAGTTTCTTGTGCTACGCCCAACAGCATACCTCAATTCAAGGTTTTTCTTCACCATATTCCTGCGCAAATCGAGGAACCGGTATTTCATTCTCAGTTCATCGCCACCATCGGTATCATCCTGAATGGTGAATGGCGGTACCGCAGATTTATTAAGTATGGTAAATTCAGCCACCAAAATTTCTATTGCTCCGGTTGCAATGTGGGTGTTCTTATTGCTGCGTTCATTTACTTTTCCTTTTACCTGCAATACAAACTCACGACCAAGTGGATTCGCATCCAGCAGCGCATTCAAATTTTCAGCAAACAATAACTGTGTAATGCCGTAGCGATCACGAAGATCAACAAAAGTGATGCTACCAAATTTTCGTACGGTTTGCACCCAGCCGCTGAGACTTATTTCTTTATTTACATCGGCAATTCTTAATTCGCCACAGGTATGAGAACGATACATAATGAATGTTTTACCTTTATCCCAAAAGGAGATAAAGAAATTGAATTGTATTTGTGAGTTATTATCAGGCTGCTTAAATATCATAATGATGCTTAAACAGCGCCCAAAGCCGGTATATTAGTACTTTACTTTTATTGAAACGGCTGCAAATATACAGATAGAACCATTTATAATTGAGTTGAAAAACAGTGGCAGAAAATTTTAAAGTAAAGTTTGAAAAGATTAACTCATTGCAGCCTGGTATTTATGTTTTGTTGTTAGGGGTTACCCTTGTAAAAGCGCCACTTTTTTATAAATGGCATATTTGCCTAATGTTTTCACCCCTAACAAACTTTATAAAAAGTTAAAGAAAAATGATTTAAACATCCGCAATAGAATTTTTAGCACAAGCTGGCTAATAATTTTACTACAATAATTGAGCTTTTATACAATAAAAATTTACAAATAGAGTTTATTAATTCATGATGAGTGAATACTGTATTATAAATATGTCATAGTAATTATAACAGATTAAACTTTGTTTTTTGGATTTTATTCAGGCTATTTCTATAGCAGGAATTATTTTTAGTCCACATTTAAATCATTTAAATTCTTTTTCAATGCTGCTGTATTTAATTACCGCTTCGCTGAAATCACAATAGATTAAACTTTGTTTTTTGGATTTTATTCAGGCTATGTCTATAGCAGGGATTATTTTAGTCCACTTTTAAATCATTTGATATCTTTTTCAACGTTGTTGGATTTTAATATGGCTTCGCTGAAATCACAATAGATTAAACTTTGTTTTTTTGGATTTTATTCAGGCTATGTCTATAGCAGGGATTATATTTTTAATCCAAAAATATTACCCAATTAATTTCTTTGGCCAAAGATGAAAACTCTTTGTAAAAAAAATACCTATCAAATAAACGCTACTTGCTGGCAAGCATATGCCAGAAAGAAAAATGCCACTTAAAAAGCGGCATTAAAAAATATTATACAATAAATCTTTTATAGGACGGCCAACTTTTCTTCCTCCCATTTGGCTCTTCCCCACCCTTGTATTACATGCTTTTCGCTATGGTACGATGAACGGACCAAAGGACCACTCTCTACATAATCAAATCCAATATTGTATCCAATTTCACGCAATTCCTTAAACTCATCAGGATGTACAAAACGTTGTACCCGCAAATGCTTTTTGCTGGGCTGCAGGTATTGGCCAATGGTTATTACATCTACATTGCTATCCCTTAAATCCTGCATGGTTTGTATTACTTCTTCCTTGGTTTCGCCGAGGCCAAGCATTATACCGCTTTTAGTTCTCATACCACCTTGTTTCAATAAACGAAGTGTTTCCATACTCCGCCAGTATTTGGCTTGTATACGAACCTGCCTTGTCAGGCGCTCTACCGTTTCAATGTTATGTGATACAACTTCTGGCGCAGCATCTACAATTCGTTGGATGCATACAGCATCAGCCTTAAAATCTGGTATCAGGGTTTCAAATGTAGTGGTAGGATTGAGCGCCCTGATGGCTTTGATGGTATTGTACCAAATGATACTCCCCTGGTCTTGAAGTTCGTCCCTGTCAACAGAAGTAATAACAGCATGTTTTACTTTCATTAAATGAATAGCTTCGGCCACACGTTGTGGTTCATCCCAATCTACAGGCTCGGGTTTACCGGTTGCTACAGCACAAAAGCCGCAACTACGGGTGCAGATGTTACCTAAAATCATAAAAGTGGCAGTACCCTCACCCCAACATTCGCCCATATTTGGACAGTTGCCGCTTTCGCAGATGGTATGTAATTTATGGGTATCCACCAGGTTACGAACATGCTTATACGACTCTCCAATTGGTAATTTAACCCTTAGCCAATTGGGCTTTTTAAGTGGTTCAACTACGCCATCTAATACTGGTAATTCTATCATTAATATTTTTATTAAGTAAAGGAGACATGATTATTTCAAAAAGTAGCTGCCAGAAAATGGCACATTTTTTCAGCAGAAAACAGCTTCTATTTTCTTTTACCAAACACTACAGCTACATAAATGTTCACAAATACGTTTTTGGGAGTGCTGAAAACCAGCTGGGGTATTTTTTTAGAATACAATTCAGCCGTTACTCCTACTTCAAGCGCACTAACTACCTCGTTGTATCGGCCATAATCGAAGCGTAGGGCAGCTTTTGCGTAAGCCCCCGGCGTTACTTTTATTTCGCTCCACCCCTTGCCAAATCCGGCAGATGATACACTGAGGCCCTGCAACTTAGAACCTGATGAAAAAGTTGTACTATCAGCACTATCAAATTTAATTGCCTTGCGACTGCCTGCAACAGAATCATTGATTTCGAGGTAGTATGGTCGTAATAAACCTAAGGAGATGCCGCCCCCAAAATTAGCTGTAACTGAAACACCATTTTTATTAGCCTTGTTTCCCAATAAAAATTGTTGCTGCACACCCAGCTTGAGTGGATAGAAATAGTTTATTTTACCGAAAATAAATGGTGAAGTTGGGAGGAAGGGATTACTTTGCTTTTGTTCTTTAGTATGTTTCCTTTCAGAGAAATCAATCTGAAACAATAAAGATTTTTTAACAGATTGTGCTCTGCCAATTTCCAAAAATGCACCATAACCGTCGTTTATGAGTTTTAAGCCAAATGCAGTTTGCTTTGGAAAAGCTATTACACCTTCTTCCTCTATTTTTGACAGCGCATTAATCCGTTGCTTCTTCTCTTCCCTCAATTCTTTTTTAGTCTTTTGAGCAAAAGAAGAAAGAGTTGCTATACTTGCAATAAAAACTATAAATAATCTTCGCATATTAACTTTTTACTTTAGTAAATTTAGGCAAAAATAATACAATGACAGCAACCATTCAATACGAAGGAAATTTAAGATGCAAGGCTACCCATTTACAAAGTGGAACCAGTATAGAAACTGATGCACCTACAGACAATAAAGGTAAAGGGGAACGCTTTTCACCAACCGATTTGGTATGTACAGCATTGGCTACCTGCATGATAACAACCATGGCAATCAGATCTGTGGAAATAGGCGTTGAACTAAAAGGCACTTTTGTAAATGTTAAAAAACACATGTTGGGTAACCCGAGAAGAATAGGTAAAATTGATGTGGTAATTACGTATCCTGCCACTCTTGAACTATCTGCAGATCATTTTCAATTTTTAAAAAATGTGGGAGATAATTGTCCTGTCATGAAAAGTATACATGAAGGTATTGAGGTTGTGGCTGAATATAAAAATGCGGAAATCTAACCCAAAATATCCCTAACCCTGCACCCCATTAGTGCGTAAAATTTTATTACCAATAGCGCATTCAAGGCAACGCTTTTTGATGCAGTAATTATTTTTTAATTGTAACAGAGCCTGTGAGTCAAATGCATTTAAATTAGTAACGCCAATGGCTTCAAATCCTTTGGTGATGCTGTTTTTTTCGGCAGCTACCTTTTCCATCCATTGCAGGGCACGATCTTTATAGGGCGTTTCATTAAGTAGATAGCCGTATGTAAAAAGCGTTGGTATGATGGTATTGATCAAAATATTATCAATCATCTGAGTACCAATTTTTTTCTCTTTAAAGGCACTTTGTTCATCGGGCATATAGTGGTAATGCCAGTAATCATTGGCAGTAATATCCAGCAGTTTTTTTATTGTTTTAATACTTTCAGCTTCTTTTATTTTCGAAAACAAATGGCTGCTGTTATGCACCAGCATAGCCAATTGCGCCAGCCTTACGGTAGGGAAATTTGATGGACGCATCCTTAAAAAGAATAGGGAATCTTGTACAGGCTGCAGCTGGTATTTCTTTTGCAGAAAACGATACTCTTTTTGGAGCATGACCATATAGTCATCAACAAATTCTCCGGATAACAAGGAGGCCTGACCAAAAAGTAACGCCTCTAACTGATGTATCTGGTTTTTGTGTTTTGCCAGCAGGTTTACTGGTACCGACCGGGCAATTTTTTCAAAGGATCCGCTGTTAACTTTTAGCCCAAAGTTTTTTGCCAACAGCCACCAGAATGTTTCCTCCCAGTTGTTGTTGTTGAGTTGTAAATAAGCCTGCACCAGTTTTGATTTTTCCTGTAATCTTTCCACCAGCATCCGTTGTTTCCAGCTATCCCAAATGATGGGTGTAACCCGCTGAAGACTATGCTGGCAGGGAATAAAATCCGTTGCCTGCATAAGTTCATCAAACCTGCTGAGCAATACTTTGGGCACTTTGTCATGCAATTCCAACACAGGAAAGGGCAACTTTAGATCGATATTATTCTGCCATACCACATGCAGAATAACATTTTTGTAATTTTCATCGCTGCTATGTTTATGTGCCTGCCAGTCGGAGGAAAGAATGTGTAATTCTACATGTCCGGCCCAGGTAGTATCTCCAATTTTTATTTTCGCATCTTTAAAATCCGGCCCCTGGTTGGTATTGTTGCTACCGGGCTGCAGGATGAGGATCAGCTCGCCATCGGTCGTTTGCAATTGATGCAGGTTGAAGCATTGAAACTGCCAGATATATTGCAATAATTTTTCGTTCATAGAAAAATAATTTTTGCTTAATGCCGGTATTTACCGGATTGGTATAAATTTTTAGTTCATCAAAATGGAAGGGGATTTTAAATTAAATCAAGTTAAGAATTAATTTGATAAATAGATCATCATCAGCTATCGTTAAACAAGGAAGATTTATTAAAACTTTAAAGAAGCAAAGTTGAAGTGATGACTTTCAGATGTAGAACTCGTTTTAAGATAACTCCTTAAATAAATTATTAACCTCACCGCATACCGCCTTGGGTTGATCTGAATTTACAAGTAGCTGGGGTGAATTGTCTGGTACTAACTTTATAAAACTATTTTTGGCGATAGTTATTTAGTTCACAAATGTTTCCTGAATTACGTTTTTCACTTTTTCAATCTCTTTTGCCGTCAAAGTCTCAAAGCGTTTTACTATTCGTATTCTGTCTATTGTTCTAATTTGATCAATTGCAATCCAACCTTTCGCCGTTTGTTGTTTTACCTCAACTCTTGTTGGGTATGGTTTCGAACTACTTGTCATTGGGGCAACAACAATTGTCTGTAAGTACTTGTTCATTTCATTGGGCGATAACACTACGCAAGGTCTTGTCTTTTTCATTTCACTTCCAATCGTTGGGTCAAGATTTACCAATACGATTTCATATTGATTTACTTGCTCCATTCTTCAAAATTTTCGTCTTCAAATACATCGTCCATTAAAAGTTGGTCGTCACCATTTTCGTGCATCTTTTTAAATGCTTTTTCCCAACCTTTTCTAGGTTCGGTTTTTGGTTTTAAAATGATATACCCTTTTTCAAGAATCAATTCTATTTTATCACTGATATTATATTTTTCAAGAATTGTCTTGGAAAGACGTATTCCTTTTGAATTTCCAATGTCTATTACTGAGAGCTCCATAAATATCTTTTTGTTATTACAAAGTAATTACAAATTATTCAATTTCCAAATTGTGAAATCAAAATATTTCCCGACTTGTCCATTTTAGGTCAGCAGGTCAAATTTTTGTAAAATTTCGGTAACTGCTAAGGGATGATTGGCTCTTATTTTTATTTCTTTGCCGGTAAGCTTGTTCTTTAGC
>JBBQEA010000046.1:0-26621 GCA_038320245.1 Chitinophagales bacterium
GCTATCAGGCACACTTAGGTGTGCATTCATTCCTTCATTTGCTATATAAATTCGTCAAAATAAATTCAATGAATTTAGCTGAATATACCGCTCATATCTAAATAGATTTGGCTTTTGAAGAGTCAAGTATTGATAAAAGGAAATGGTGGTTCGATGTTCAGTTTCCTGGTACAAAAGTTTTTTGAGTTCCACCTGCGAAACCCTGTTGTGTAGTACTGCCATAAAATTAATTTGATTCCACTTTCAGTGGAAAATCTTAAAAGATTGGATGCTTGCAGGGCAAACCAAATTGAGTGGCGAAGATATAAAATTTAACTGTGGGCTATTCTCTATTCTTTTTAGAAGTACAATTCATTTTGTTTTTTCATAGATAACCGCCATCAGCGTTTTAACGGGTGAAGGGATTATTCACTATTAGCTTCGATCATTTGAATTGCATCTGTGTTTAACAACTTGGTTACTCATCTAAAAACTAAAAGAAATATTATTGCCTTTTCCACTGGTATTCATGCTGCCGCCAATTAACCCGCCAAAGCCAATGCGAAAGGCGGTTTGGCCACGGCGACCATTTTCATAGGCCGCCACAAAATCAACTCTGAATATTTTCAGGATGTTTTCAATACCTGCAAAAATTTCCACATGATTATTGTTGCTGTTAACATAAAATGTATTGGTACCTGCTACCAGGAACCAATTGAGCTTTTTAAACAAGGGGATTTTATTGGTCAGCAACCCATTGAAATGATGCTCAAGATGCGCAACGGAGTAGAAGGAAGCTGTAGTGCTGTTACCATAATAACTTGCCAGTTGAAAACTGTTTAAATAGTCGCTGGCAACTGCCGTAAGGTTGCCGTTAAAATGCTGATAGTCCTGGAGATAAACTTTACTGCTGTTTAAAAACCCGCCAATGCCAAACCGGTATTTCAGTAATCCACCAATGCGAAAATTAAGATCATCCGAAATACCTAATTTCCATTTATCAAAACTTACACCGCTTCCAAAAAGATTGTTTATTCCTTTGGTATAATTAAAAGTAAACGTAGGATATTTAGATCCGATTGGTACTTTTCTGGAAGGAAACTGAATGTACTGCTGGCCCGGTTTAAAACTTATGTCAACGCTTACCATAAACGCTTTGTGTGGCGTAAACTGTTTATTCAATTGCTCTGTTGGATAGTTGGGTGTAATTTTACTGCTGTCTTTTTTAAAGATGGTAAAATTGGTCGTATTATCCAAGGGCTTCCTGTCTTCATACAGTGCATCCAACGTTATTTTTAATCCATTTTCGTATCGCTTGGTATAGGCAATATCTGCAAATGTATTCTCATAGGTTTTCATAAAATTATCGCCATAAAACAAGGTACTGATGGTATTGATTAGTGGCTGAATTGGACTCTCCCTGTTAAACTGTGTTACCCTGCTACCGGCTGCAAAACTCCAGCTATGTTGTTTTAAAGCCCCTTCTTCCTCAAAATTTCTGGTACTTAAATTTACCTGTACCCAACCGTTTAAATGCCGGTTGCTACTACCATAACGAAGGTTTGGCTGAATGGATACATTTGTTTTTGATTGTTTCAGGTATTTGTCAAATGAACCGGATGCATTTACCACCAAACCTTCTGCAGGGTTATATTCCAATGCTTTTAGCAAAGGATTAAATGACCATCGGTAATTACCTTCAGCAGCATAATGCCTTCGGCGGATACCACTCCAGAAAACATCCAACAATGTTATTTTACCCTGTCTTTTGTTTAGGGAATCGATGCTATGTTTACTCATGGCAGAATCTTTCTGCACTTCATATAAACTATCTTTTACCTGGTAATCTTTTACCTCCTCTCTTTCCAATGGCATGGGGCGAATGCTGTCCCAATAGGTTTTGGGCTTTTTATTAACACCCGTATCATACTTAATAACTACATTGTCAAAATACCCTTTTTCAAACGCGGGCTGCAGGTTGTAATTGGAATATACATTTACAAAATTTGCAACTGCATCAATCCCCAATTGATTAAAACTAAAATGAAGCAATTGGTTTTTTACCCGCCAGGTTTCGCTGTTTACCGGCACATGAAACTGGGTTATTTTTAAGCTGTCTATAATCTCTAGCTGCGATTTTTTTGTGAGGGTTAAATCGAGGCTATGAATACGCCAATCGCCTTCTGTAATATTGATGATGCCCGAAAAAAGCGGCTCGTAATTACGCCTCGGTGTTACCCTGATGCTGTTGATTTCTTTACCATCCTCAAAATAACTACCTAAAAATTTATATCGGTAAAAATTAAGAGCGCCATCAGCAATGGGTGATATAAAGCCACGTGGATTGAGCTTTTGCGTAAAAATAATCACATTGTTTTGATATAGACTGATGAACGTAGGGAATGAAAATCCAAAGCCGCCACTGCCGCTTACCCTGCTGCTTTTTACTTCCAGTTTAAATTTGCCCGGCTTTTGTGCAGCCACTTTTGCAATGGATTCTGATAGGTAAATTATACCTGCTCCTGTGGTATCAAGGCCCATGCTATTTCTGTCATCTTCCGGCACTTTTTGCCCCATAATTCTTTTGGGTAAGCGCCGTAGTTTAATCATATCTTTTGTGTATAAGTCGCAGGTAAATGCATTTACTTCTTTGTTGTACAAGGGTCGTTTTTCGATAGCCGACCGGATGATGGCATAAGCAGGATCTTCTCCCCCACTTTTTATTACAATCTCTTTCAGTATTAGTTTTTGTTCTGATAAAAAGAACATTAACTCTGCATCGTCATTGGTAACGGTAATTGATTTTTCCTGAGTGGTATAGCCGATGTGCTGACAGACAACTGTGTAAGTTCCGGGCCTTACTGCGATGATGTATTTAGCCCTGTTATTGGCACTTGCACCAACAGTAGTTCCCTTGATGGTAACAGATGAATAGGGCAACAAATCGCCCTTGTCGCTAAAAACTATACCGGTAATTTTTTGTGCTGAAGATTGAAAACAAATAAATACTAAACAGGCTAATAAAATATTTCTCATACTTAGTTTTGTTCGGGGCCGAATGTAGGACTGTTGTTGTTAGAAAAAAACTAAAACTTAAACAGTTTCTTATCTTATGCCTTCCTTAAATAACTTCCCGACAAAGCTCCAAAACCAGCCACCAATGCGCCTATCAATGCGGTAGCCAGTATCAACATGTATGGACTGTCTGTTTTAAGAATTAATAAAGATACTTTGTGCGCCAGCAAGTGATGGTTGTTATTACTGATATACCAGGCCAATAATCCCCAGCCGGCAAACAATGCAATAAAAGCAGCCGTGAAAGAAACAAGTGGCTTTTGCGGTATGGCCAATGCCACAATAAAGGCAACAATAGCAATTATCCACCAGGGCAAATACAGGCAGGCGGCAATACTAAGGAGGGCGGTGAGCAGGATGGTTATTAAGAATTTCATTGTTGAAATTTTTGTTGAAAATGGTTGGTTATAGTTGAAGATGGTTTAATATAGTTTAATATAGTTGAATGTTGTTGATGATGGTTTAAGGTTGGTGAATGTTGTTTAACATTGTTTAATATTGTTTAATGGGTTTGAAGGTTGTGGAAAATGGTTGAAGGTTGATGAATGTTGTTTAACATAGTTTAAGTGTTCATGAGATTGGCATCTTTTAAAAAACCTTTGAGCCATTTCAAAATTTCACCTTTTGCCCATCTTCTAATTATTCCATTTGCTCATTTGCATATTTCGTTTTCTGCAGTTAACCCTTTGCAAAACTCATGGTCCATTTTACTTTATTGCTGTTAGTTTCTTCTTTGGTCATCAACCACAACGCATAATATTTACCCTGCACCCATTGGTTTATAAAATTGTCGTAAAACTTACTGCCTGGGTTCCCACTTTGTCCGCCGGGATACACACCATAAGCCTCAGTTTGAGGAGATAGCTGTACTATCATTCGCCAGCTTGGGCCATGGTCATCTCTGGTGGCATTAATACAGTGTTTGCCTCCCCCAATAGGTAAATCCATCCGGGTAAATGGCGACAGTTTAGTAAGATGGGTTACACGAGTACCTTTATATTTTGCCCATTCCAGTTTACCAGCTGCTTCAGCTTTCTTTAAATCAACCACGGCTTTTTTAAAAGCTGTTGTTACATCGTCTGCAAGATTTTCTTTTTGGGTAGTTTCAATATTGTCTAAAAATTTGTAAGCAGAATCTCTCAGGATACCATCCAGCAGCGAACTTTCAAAGGGACGCAACATTATTTTGGGCGCTTTTGCATATTCATCATCATACACTACTTTTTCAAAATAATCCCAGGTAATATCAAAAACAGTTGGTCCTTTTGCAGCTACCTCATTATTTAGATCCCAGCTTTTAAGTATCTCAAAATATTTTTTCTCATCTGCATCCAATTCATCTAATTTCATATTTTTTAAAAATACAGGCCTTGCAGCTTCTGCAAATACATCATAATTGTTCGTTTGTAAAGCCATCATATCTTCTATAGTAACATTTTCCATTGCAGCCAATTTTCGGTTAATAATCAGGCCACGGTAAGGAGGATAGTTTCTACCCAAAGAATAAGGATAAGTAGAATCTGCAGGTTTCTGATTGGCACTGCTGATGAAGCCTCTTTCGGGGTTGTATTGCATGGGAGTTTCATCCATCGGTATCATGCCCTGCCACATAAAACTGCTGTCTGTGCCCGGCATTACAAAATCGCCCTGCCCTTTCCATTTGGCCGGCCAATTGCCTTGTGTTCGAATGGCAATGTCTCCATCCTTGCAGGCAAAGGCACAGTTTTGTCCGGGATTTTTAAGATTGAGTGCAGCAACGGAATAGTCTGCATAATTTTTAGCATGATTCAGTTGATTAAAAATTTTGAGCTCATTACTCGGGTCGTGCGCTGTCCAACGCAATGCATAACAGTTGGTATTGGGCGCCCTGCTACCACTAAAACTTTTGTCGTACATTACAGGACCAAACACGGTGTAGGCAACCGTATCGAGGTAATTTGCGCTATCTTTTATTGCTATATTTTCAATTCGGAATTCTGTTTGTTTCCATTCGTTGTTAAACCAATATTCTTTACGGGTATCATCTTTAAATTTTATTTTGTAATAATCTTTTACATCTCTGCCGCCGTTGGTAAAGCCAAAAGCACAATGTTCATTAAACCCAATAATTACACTGGGTGCCCCAGGAAAGGTTGCCCCATAGGCACTAAAACTGGGGGTACTTAATTGCATTTCAAACCAAAGCGAAGGCAGGTTTAAACCAAGGTGAGGATCGTTGCATAAAATAGGTGCACCGCTTTTTGTTTTCTTTCCGCTTACTGCCCAATTATTACTACCGTTACTTCTATCCGGCTGTTGTCTTTCTAAAGCCAGTAATTCTTTGTTATCAAGATATAATGAATCTACATTCAAGGGTGCTTTTGTTACCACTTTTGGAGCGGCATAAACTGTTCCTTTCGGGATAATCGGATCCAATGAATCCTGCTTTTGCGGATATAATAAATCAAAGTCTTCTTTACTAAAATAATTTTTGGCATTAGTCATTTCAAAATCATCATCTTTTCCGGATAAATCGTACGACATATATTTAAGAAACAAAGCAGACTTTAAATTACTCCATGGTTCAGGCACGTAGCCAATCAGTTTGTACTCAAGCGGCAACTGACTTTCTTTGATGGAATTAATGTAAGCATTTACGCCGGCTGTATAGGCATCGCAACTGGCTTTAGTTTCAGGGTCTTTTTCCATTTCCTTTAAAGCAATTGCTGCAGCATATCCCATACCCAATCTTCTGAATTCCCTGTCGTGATTTAATGCTTTTGCACCCACAATTTCACTCGCTCTGCCGGCAGCTGCATGGGTTTGCAATTCCATTTGCCACAGGCGAAATTTTGCATGTAAAAAACCTTGCACAAAATATACATCGTTCTCCTGCTCGGCAAATACATGCGGCACCAATCGTTCATCTAAATAAACATCTACTTTACCTGTTAGCTGTGGAAACTTTAATTGGGCAGAAAAATCATTTTCATCATTCTCTGCATTTTGCCAGATACCATGCTGGGGGCTAAGCAATTTGCCCAACGGCGCAGGCAATAATAATTTTGAATTTAAAATAACTACTAGACCGGTAGCAACGGCTGCTGCAATAAGTGATGGCAAGATTTTCATAAAAAATATTATGGCTGTAAATTAAGGAAATGCTTGTTATCAAAACAAATTGGATTGATTATTTTTGAAGCATGAATACAGAAAGTATTGATGTAAAAAATATTTTGGGCCTTCAATTACCAACAGACCCCCGGTGGGTAAACCTTGCAGAAATGCAGCTGGAAGAAATATTAACTGACCACGCCTATTGCGAGCAAAAAGCAGCCACCACCTGCATTTCGTTGATACAGCGCTACCCCGACAGAACAGTAATGGTAGAAGAACTGGCACCAATTGTTACAGAAGAATGGGGGCATTTTAGAATGGTGCTGGCAGAATTAAAAAAGAGAGGATTACAATTGGGTGAGCAGCGCAAAGATGTGTATGTAAATAAACTGCTGGAGTTTCAAAAAAAAGGGGGCCATGCAGAGGATCGCTTTTTAGACCGACTACTTACCATGGCATTGATAGAAGCAAGAAGTTGTGAACGTTTTAAAAGACTGAGTGAAGGATTAGACGATGCGTACATGAGAAATTTCTATCGTCGCTTTATGGAAAGTGAAGCTGGGCATTACACCCTTTTCATCAACTTATCAGAATTGTATTTGCCAAAAGATAAAGTGCGCAAACGCTGGAAGGAATGGCTTGAATTTGAAAAAGAAATGATCAGCCATTTAGAAATGCGGGGAGATAGGGTTCATTAAGCCTTTTCGTTTATTACGTGATAAAGACAACTGACTACTGATCATTTGTATAAAAAAATCGAGAACAAATAAAAGAACAATTATTACAGCATTCTCTGAAAAAATCTACTATGCAGGCAACCAATCATATTCTCCTCATCAGACCGGCCAACTTTAATTTTAATTCCGAAACAGCTTTGTCAAATGCTTTTCAACAGCTTCCAAATGAGACTGAACTGAGAACAAGGCAGGCTGCAATACATGAATTTGATGCATTTGTAAAAAAGATCGAATCAAAAGGAGTAAGCGTTACAGTGATTGATGACACTGCATTTCCACCAAAACCCGATGCTATTTTCCCCAACAACTGGGTATCCTTTCATGCTGATGGACGAGTGATTCTTTATCCAATTTGTGCGGCCAACAGAAGACCTGAAAGGCGAATGGATATAATTGAAACCCTGAAAGAAAAATTTACTATCACAGAAGTGATTGACCTTAGTTACTACGAAAAAGAAAACAGGTTTTTAGAAAGCACCGGGAGTATTATTTTTGATCATGAGAACAAGATTGCCTACGCTTGTTTATCGCCCCGTACGGATAAAGATATTTTTATGGAAGTTTGTGCTTTGCTGCAGTACAAACCAATTTACTTTACCTCCACTGATAAAAACGGCCAGGCAATTTATCATACCAACGTAATGATGTGTATTGGCAGCAGGTTCTGTGTAATCTGCCTGGAAAGCATTACAGACTTGCAAGAGAAGGAAACCATTTGTAATGCACTCAGCAATACAGGTCACCAAATAATTGACATCAGTTTTGAGCAAACCAGCAACTTCGCCGGCAACATGTTGGAGCTTTCAACCAGTGGTGAACACAACGTACTGGCATTATCACAAACCGCCTATGACAGTTTAGATATTGAGCAGAAAACGATTCTTGAGAGACTCGTGGAGTTAGTACCACTGCCCATTAAAACAATAGAAACAATTGGTGGCGGAAGTGCAAGATGTATGATTGCAGAAATATTTCTTGAAGAGCTGAGCTTGTAAAATGATACTGTTGATCATCGTTAAATACGATTGCTTATTGTAGTAATACTTATCCTTAAAATAATTATCAAACAAGTTGGCATAGTAATCTATCCAAAAAACATCCTTAACATTTCGTCTTCATCATCAAAAGCTTCATTCTCTCTTTCCTCCTTCCATTGCTGTATCATCATGTTAACATATCTCAAACCTTTATCACTTTTAAAATCAATGATATCTTCTTCAAATGACCTGACAATTGCTGTTTCTATATTTACCTGTTGCTGCACTATTTCTATCGGTTTGGTCTGAATATCAGGGCCAAACTGCTGGGTCAGTATAGAATATTGGGGCTGTTGAAAAATTCCTTTTTTTTCATACTCAAGGTTACTCACCTGCTCTTTTAGCAACTGCAGGTAAACCGAAAGTTTATCGTCAGCTAAAGTCTCGAGATGGCTGCTTTCTTTATAAATCCATTTTAATTCAAGTGAAAGCAAGGCATGCAAATTTTTTGATTCGTATGCATTGGTTAATTCTTTGATCAAAATTTCCTTCGCTACTTTTTTTTCAGCATCCTGCTCCAAATCAGGATGAAATATTTTAGCAAGTTGCCTGTAAATACTACCTATATTTTTTTGCTTGGCATCCTGCACAGCCTGTTGTAATTTTTCGTATTGTTCCTGTTTAGCCGATTTCTTTTTTTTCGCTTGACGCTTATTTCTTTTTTCTTCCTGTGCGGCTTCCTCCATTTCAATTTGCTGTTGAAATTCTTCTAATTTAGCGGCCATCGCAGCTTCGTCATTCAAATCCAGTCCTTCAGTATCCATTTTGAAATTAGCAAACATAGCTTTCATCTGTTCAGCCAACATTTCAGCCTCTTCCTTCTTTGCCTGCTGATAGCTAATGCCATTTAATGCAGAAAAAATATCTTGTAATTCTTTGGATGGTTCAGTTGTAAGCTGTGCAAAACTTTCTTCCAAATGAAAAATCAACACCTGCTTAAGTTGCCGTTGGTTAGGTTTGGATAGTTTTTTACTGCGATAGATTTCCCACAAGGTGGTTATCAGTTTATTTCTGGCTTCCAGGGCTTTAAGTTGTGCAGGATAAAGTGCAGTAGCATATATTTTCAAGGCCGCATCAAACTGTAATTTCTTTCGCTCAATCTCCTTATTCAGTTTCTCAATTTTCTGCGTTAGTTTATTAAATTCCAGTTGATTTTTGGAGAGTTGTTTTTTTGTTCCGCCTCTGATATTTAAACTGTTATTTTTAGGTGGATTGATATCATCAAATAGTGCTGTTTGCATCAAACTGTTTTTTTACTTTTAAATATTTTATCCTCACAACGGATAATTACGGTTTGCAAATAAAATAATTTTTTGCAAAGAAATTTGCAAGAAAACTACCCCCCTGCTTTATTTGCTAAAATGGCTGAATTCCTCTTCCAGATTAAGATAAGGATGGCTACTTTTTAATGCCATCACTTTTTGCAGATTTGTTTGTAGAAATTTCCCGTGAGCCTTTGACAAGGGATTGAATGCTTTGTGATTTTTTGCCACATTAATCATATTGATTTCCTTCATTAATTGCTGAGAAGTTTCATCAATGCAGGTTGTAATAAATTTTTCCCACACATAATTGGTGGCTGCATAATTGGGATGAACCATATCCTCGGCATAAAAACGATAATCTCTTAAATCATCGATCACCAATTCGTATGCTGGAAAATAAAATAACTGTTGGTGGTTATCTATCAACTGATGGATAGCCTGAATCAACGTGGCTTTGCTGCGATTGTTTTCTACAAAACCATCCCTTAAATGTCTGACGGGGCTGATAGTAAAAATAATTTTAAGAGCCGGATTAAATGCAAAAACTGCTGACAGTAATTCTGTAAATGAATCCACTATTTCATCAGCACTTAATAATCTTTTGTTGAATTTATCGGTGGGTACTTTGTGGCAGTTGGCAACAACTGTGTCTGTTCCCCTCCCCCTTCCCCCATCTTTGCCCCCATCCCCTAAAGGTGGGTAAATGTGTTCATAAACAAAAGCCGATCCTACTGTAATCATCAGCCAGCCGGCAGTTTTTAATGTACTGTGTGCTGCCTGTTGCGATTGGTTAATCATTTCCACACAAGTAGCTTTATCCGGATGAGAAAACCGGCTGTGATGCAGCCAGCTGTTCCAGCATTCGTTTTGGTAAAATAAATCTGCTTCGGTGTATTGCTTGTTTTCGATATAGGAATGTAAGGACTGAATTATACTGATGGGATTAAATAAAATACCATTGGGATTTTCCAACACCGAAAATTTCAACTGCTTCAATTTACTACCGATATTTTCTGTAAAGCAGGAACCAATCAATAACAATTGTTGTTGGTGATTTATCTTCTGTTCAAATGGTTTTGGGGTAAATTCTAATCTGAATTCCATACTACTGTTTAATCTGATTACACAAAAATTACTGACGCCAATCGGTTGCATTTTTCAAGCGCTATCAAATCTATTCCACTCAATAGATTTTGCTGTATAAAATAAGGTATCATCAGGTCTGTATCCATATTTCCAACCAGTACATCATCAGCCATCGGGCAACCGCCAATACCTTTTAATGCGCCATCAAATCTTTTGCAGCCAGCCTGCAATGCAGCATCCACTTTAGCTTTCCAGTTAGCACTTGTTGAATGCAGGTGTACCCCAATTTCCGTATCCGGATAGGCAGGGATTAATGAATTTAAAATAGAAGAAACTTGTTGGGCAGTTGCAAGCCCAACGGTATCTGCCATCGAAATTATTTCAATACCCATCTGCACCATTTTATCTACCCAATGCCTAACAATTATTTCATTGTACTCATCGCCATAAGGATTACCAAAACCCATTGAAATATATACCACTAATTTTTTGTTGTTTTTAATGCAAAGCTCCTGTATAGCAACAATCCGTTCCAATGATTCCTCCATGGTACTGTTGGTATTTCGCAGTTGAAATGTTGGAGATATTGAAAATGGAAAACCAAAATAGGTTATAGCCTCCTGCTGAACTGCTTCTTCAGCACCACGAACATTAGCGACAATGGCGAGTAGTTTTGTTTTTATCTTATCAACTGCCAACCCTTTCAATACATCAACCGTGTCCGCCATTTGAGGTATGGCTTTAGGTGAAACAAATCTTCCAAAATCAATGGTATCAAACCCCACCTGTAGCAGCGCATTGATGTAGTTAATTTTTGTTGCGGTGGGTATAAAACTTTTCCACCCTTGCATGGCATCTCTTGGGCATTCTATTAGTTTTACCTTATTGTTTTTATCCATACTTTTTAATTCATTTTATGCCAACGATTCGCCCTTGATAATCTATTTGTAAATCATTTATCAATTGCATTGATACAGATAATTACGAGACAGTTAACCTACACCATTTAGATAGAATGTACCTTGTTTAAAAAGGGCAATTCATTTAATGATTTCATTCTTACAAAATTGATTAGCGCCACTGCAAATTTGATAGTATCATCCCAAAATAAAATTATTGAATTCCCATAATAGTCCTAGGCTTGTTTACGGATTTTAACTAATTGCAACGATGAAACTATTGCTTTTTGTATTATTTGCTTATCAATTCATGAATGAGGCAAAGATCATTAAAAAATCATTCCAATTTAAAACATAACCTGTATATCAATTATGTGCCCCGTTTGTACCCTATTAGTTTTGTTTTATCAAAAAGGGAATGCCGAAAACCTTATTTAGAGTAGGCATCAAAAAAAACTACAAATTATGAAAAAGATTATCACCGTTATTGCCCTTGCAGCCATCACAGTACAAATTGCACAAGCGCAAAAAAGTAGCTTCGGTTTTACGGCGGGTGCTACTCTCTCCAGAATTACAGCTAGGTTTGAGGGCGGTTCCCTTAACACCAAATCAAAGGTTGGATTTACTGCCGGTGTTATTGGGGATGTACCCATTAGTAAGGAACTTAGTTTTATGCCTGCACTAAATTTTGTACAAAAAGGCGGAAAATCAAAAAGCGAATCTTTTGAAAGTACTACCACCCTAAATTACATTGAAATCCCCTTAAATTTTGTTTACCGCACCCCTGGTCAATCTGGACACCTGCTTATCGGCGCAGGGCCTTCTTTTGCCTATGGTATTTCGGGTAAAATGAAAGATAATGGTCCTACGGAGCCGATGGACGCAAAAGTGAAATTTGGCACCTCGAATGAAGACGATTTTAAACCTTTAGAGATTGGGGCCAATTTATTATTGGGTTACCAGTTTAAAAATGGATTTAACATAGCTGCCAATTACAACATCGGATTAAATAATATCTCTCCACAGGAAGGCATTAAAGGTCACAATAACTATTTTGGTTTACGGTTGGGTATGATGTTAGCAGGAAAAAAATAATTTTTTTGGTAATTGAAGAAAAAAAGGCAGCATATTTAATATGCTGCCTTTTTTTGTAAGACTTAATCACTTATTCAGCTGCGCTAATCTTCTTTTCAAGTGCCGCTACTTTGGCTGTGTCTTTTTTTACATCATACACATTTTTCAAAATTACCAATGATTGTTTATAGTTTACTTTCTCTGATCCTTTGGGCTTAGGGAGTGCTTCAAATATTGAAACCACCGCTTCAGCATAAGGAATACAATCGTTCATTACTTTGTTAGATTCTGCTTCTAAGGCCTTTTTCTTTTTTATATCATCAGGCTTGGTACCCTTAATTTTCCTTGCTTCATCAGCAATATCAATGGAATTATTATATAAAAAATTAGTCATTAAAAAATTAGCCTCTACAGTTTGTTTATTAGCGAGGGCCTTTTTACCTGCTTCCTGTAGTTTGGCTTTAAATTCGTCGGTATTAACATTCTTCATTTCATCAGAATAAATGTAATGGTACAACTCTACAGCATAATTATACGGCAACGAATAACTTTCGGGATGCTTGGTTAATAACTCTTCGTATTTTCCAAATAATGCAGGCTTAGCAACTCCATCTATCGCTTGTTCAATTTCTATCGCCATCCAGTATTCCTCATTTTTGGGGTAAAATTTTCTCCCTTTAGCTAATATGTCGAAAAAAGCGGCATTGTCTTTTTTTGTCTTATAATAATCTGTCAGCACCTGGTAAGTATCAATGTACTGGTCTCCCATAACGTTGGCATCAGCCAGCTTTTTATAATAAACTGCTGCATCATCCGGCTTCTTTAATTCACCTGCAGTAATTGCAGTATATAAAACAAGAATGGTATCCAACGCCTCAAACTTAAAGCCATTGTTTCCGGTAATATTATTTGCAAATATGTAATCATGTACTTCCAGTCCTTTTTTAAAATCTTCATTGGCGCTGGCAATATCCTTGCTGCCATAGGCTTTTATACCTAGTTCAGATGCATAGCCAACATAGATATCAAATAATGGCCCATTAGAAAGCTCAGTAAGCAACTCAGCTTTTGGATCTAGTTCTCTGTATTTTTTTAAAAAAGCGAACGCCTGTGCTTTAAACGCAGCACTTTCAGCATGCGTCTTTGTAGTATCTTTTGATGCCTGGTTGTAAATAGTTCCTTTGTAGAACCACCCGTCGGCTTTTTTGGCATTTTTTTCTACCGCCATGTATTTGTCAACCGATTCTTTGGCTTTTTGAACCTGCCCTAGTAAGGCATATTTTTTAATTTCATCCAAATCTTGCGCCATTACAAAATTGGCTGCAAAAACAAGCAATGCTACAAAAGAAAGTTTCTTCATCGTATTAAATTTTTAGTTGCTAAAGGTATTGGTTTGTTTGTAAATTGAAACCAAAACACGTATAAATTTCACAAACCGTGCCAACCACAAATAGTGGCCGGTGAAAATTTGCCCCTATCCCATAATGGTGGAATTATAGTAGTAGATTTAATTCCTTTTGCCAATACTTTAACAATGTAAAATGGTGAATAGTAAAAATCCGGATGCACACTAAAATCCCTCCATTTACATTTATTACTTTTGCAACCAATGATTTCTCAAAATACCATACAACAAATACAAAGCAGGATAGATATTATAGATATTGTAGGCTCGTTTGTAAAACTTAAAAAAAGAGGGACCAATTATTTGGGTATCTGTCCTTTTCACAACGAACGGACACCATCCTTCACCGTATCTCCTGCAAAAGAAATATATAAATGCTTTGGTTGTGGCAAAAGTGGCAACAGTATTGGCTTTTTAATGGAACTGGAGAAATACAGTTATGTGGAAGCCTTGCGTTGGCTGGCCAATAAATACAATGTGGAAATTGAAGAAACAGAAATGTCGCCGGAGCTTAAGTTGCTGCAGAGCAATGCCGACAGCCTGTTTATCATCAACAATTTTGCCCAGCAGTTTTTTAGCGATTATTTATTTAATGCTGATGAAGGTAGAGATATCGGTTTAAGCTATTTAAAAGAAAGAGGCTTTAGAGAAGATATCATAAAAAAATTTCAGATAGGTTTTAACCCGGGAGACAGGGACCGGTTTGCAACTGCGGCACTCAATGCCCAATACAATATTGAATTATTACAAAAAAGCGGTCTTGTTGCTATAAGAGACAATAAGCCAGCAGATAACTACCGCAGCAGGATTATTTTTCCTATACACAACCAAAGTGGGAAAATACTGGGCTTTGGCGCCAGAATTTTAAAAACCAACGACAAGGCCCCTAAATATATTAATACACCGGAGAACGAGATTTATGTAAAAAGTAAAATTTTATACGGTAGCTATTTTGCCAGGCAGGCAATTGATAAAGCTGATGAATGTTTGCTGGTAGAAGGGTATACAGACGTAGTATCACTTCACCAGGCAGGCATAGAAAATGTGGTGGCAAGCGGCGGTACATCACTTACGGTGGACCAGCTAAGGCTGATAAAAAAATACACTAACAACCTCACCATTATTTATGATGGAGATAGCGCCGGGGTAAAGGCTGCCCTACGTGGTATGGACCTGGCATTGGAAGAAAGCCTGAATGTGAGGCTGGTGCTGATACCGGATAAGGAAGACCCGGATAGTTATGTAAACAAAGTTGGTGCCGCGGCTTTTAATGAATTTATCAATGCCAATAAAAAAGATTTTGTTTTATTTCAATTAAATGTGTCTTTAAAAGATGCAGGCACAGACAGTGTAAAAAAATCTGCCCTGGTAAACCAGGTAGCAGAAACAATTTCTAAAATAAACAAAGCAGAAGACTTTACCCGACAGCAGGATTATATAAAACAATGTGCGGAGTTATTAAAGATTGAAGAAGGTGGGCTGCACGCACTGGTAAATAAGTTCATAAGGGATCGTATTACAAAGGAAGAAAACAAGCAAAACCGGGATGATGCCAACGATGCATTTAATCAAAGTCAGCAGCCTGTAAATATAGAAGACGATGCGCTTGTATTACTGAATAAAGACGAAGAACATGAGAAAGCGATGGTAAGAAGCCTGCTGGAATTTGGCCTAAAAGAGTGGGACGAAAACCTACGGGTTGCAGAGCATATTTTCGCTGAAATTGATAACAACCAACTGGAAGAATTAATTGACAATAAAAATTTAATTGCCCTGATTAAAACCTATAAATCCTGGTACGATGCAGGCCTGGAGCCAACCTCCAAAACATTTTTGTATCACGAAGATTTAGCCATGAGTACATTGGTAGTAAATGTGATGGATTACAATACAGAAATAAGCCCTAACTGGAATGAATTTTACCAGGGAAAAATTGCCACACGGGACGACCTTTATAAAGAGGAAGTTTTTAGTACTGTAAATTATTTAAAGCTGAGAAAAACCAAACGGATGATGGATGAAAACCAGCGTGAAATGGAGAAAGAACATACAATGGATGAACAACTGATGTTGCTTCAAATTCATCAGCATCTTAAACAAATAGAAATAGATCTTACCCGTGCTTTGGGAACGGTAATATTCAGGTAGACATATACTCATTGTAAACAAACGCTGTAAACTGCAATTGCGATCCTATTAATTAAAAATTCTCTTTTTTTTACTATTGCAAAAAGTATAATTTGTTTTTACATTTATGAAAGTAAAAACAATTTATACATGAGAAAAATAGCCCCCCTCCTGCTACTTAGTTTTGTTTGCTGGCAGCTAATGGCGCAAACTACCCAGGACCCTGAGTTCCCCAAAGAATTTATCATGCATTTGAAACTGCATAATGGAATGGTGACCAGGTTTACCAATGGGCCTGATTCCTATATAGGCGGCATACAACTGGTACCGCAATATACGGTAGTGGAAAAGCTTATTAGAGCTGGTATTATTTTAGACGGATATTATACCAGTAAAAAATTGAGTGCCGCCTTTGGCCCAACCGTTACTTTTAAATTAAAAACCTTGAATACTGCCCCTTTTGGTAGTGCAGGCAACATCAATATTAGTTTCGACCATCTTTGGGGCACCAACAAAGAAAAATTACTGGGAGGTAGTATTAATGCAGATATCGGAAATAAACTATTGCTGGGATTGAGCATTCACAGAGATTACAATTTAAATACATGGTGGTTGCAAAACACCCTTGGCCTGCGGATCAGCAAACTACAAAAGACAACCGAAATCTATAACAAATAAATTAATTATTATGAGCAGAGCATTGGTTATTAGCGGCGGAGGCTGCAAAGGCGCTTTTGCGGTGGGCGTTTTAAAAAGATTGTTTGCAACTTACCCCGGCCTCGACTTTGATATTTTTGTAGGTACCAGCACAGGCTCCCTCATGTGCCCACTGGTTGCATTGAAACAAATGGACATGGTTGAAGCCCTGTACACTTCTCAAAAAACAGACGATATTATATTTAAAAAACGTATTGGCGACAGCCTGAATGATACAAGTATTTTTGATGGTAGTCCTTTGTGGAATCAACTGCTAAGGAATTATACAGATGAGCGCTACCAGGAAATTATTGACAGTGGCAAAAAAATATTTTTAACCACTGTATGCATGCAATCTGGCGAAATGGTTGTGTTCACTAACCAGAGTAATCCAGCCCAGTCAAGGAATTACACTGTAAAAACACTCATCAATGCAGACCAATTTCGCAAAGCCATTATGGCTTCTGCCTCTCAACCGGTGTTTATGCAACCAGTTAAAGTTAATCTTCACGTGCCCGGCGACCCCAACCCGTATTATCAATTTGTTGATGGTGGTGTAAGAGAATATGCAGGCATACAAATGGCAGTTGATAATGGTGCCACAGAGATATTTACCATTCTCTTGTCTCCGGAAAATGACGATGCAGAAAAAAAAGAGTACAAAAATTTGTTCTCAATCCTGGAAAGAACCGTAAGTATTTTTACGGATGATGTGGGTAAAAATGATTTGATTATTCCTAAATTATTTAACGAAGGCCTTGAATATATTGATGCAGTAAAAAAGAAGATGATCAGTAAAGGCATCGGCGAAAATGAAGTAGATGACTATTTTACCATTAGCGGATTGGAAAGTCCGTACGAAAATAAAAAGCCCATAAAACTTTTTCAGTTTAGGCCAAAGGCTCCATTGGGAGGAGGTGCTGGTGGCTTAAGTTTTGACCCGGTTGAAATGAGGGAAATGATTGCTAAAGGAGAAACATCTGGCAATGAATTTATTGCAATGCTACAACCCACTGATATCTCCTGGGCATAAAGGTGATGGTATATTATTAATATCGACAGGGCATTTAAAATGGGGACCAACAGGTTGGATAAATTATTGAAAGGAAAAAAAATTACACCAATTCTTTTCTTATCTGAATCATCTTTCTGATACTATTAAAAAAAACAGACCGTTCTTTTTGGCCACTAGAACTTATCATGGTTGATTTTTTTTCCAGGCTTTCAAAATTACTTGCGATAGAATTGGTGAATTGTAAATCGGAAGTGGCCGCAAAATATATTACACTGTGATTTAGAAATACCATTTTACTTCCGTTTAATTCAATCAGGTAGGTATTATCACCCAATATCAATTCATTCACAAATAAGCGGTATTCGGCGTTGTGTGGCTGTGGACTTTGGCCAATCTTAAATTTTTTACCAGCTTCAGCCTGTTGTTCTACGTGATTAATAAGATCTTCTAATTTTTCATACAGTAATAGAGTCATTTTCCTGTTTGGGAATAATCCTGCTTCATGATAAAAATTAATCTGACGAATGGTACTGTTAACGCTTTCTATATTCCAGATTTCAGTTGTAGGAATTAAATGATACAAGTCAACAATCTGATTACTTTGCTTAAGATATTTTATGTAGCGGGAATCATCTAAATCAAATTTAACTCCTCTTAAACCAGGATCATTCAAAATAGATTTCATCCAAAAATAAAACTTAAAAATTGCAAGTTCCGGTATATGAAAATGCACAAATGGAGTAATATCTTTCATAAGAATACTCATGTGCTTTGTTGAAAAACTATTAAACAATTGAAACTGCTGCTTTATATTTTGTAACCAGTTTTCAAAACTATTCTCCTCTTCATTTTTCAATTGTCCTCTAAAAGTAAATGCATCCGACTGGAGATTTAGGAACTGATCTAAAGAGAGTTTATAATGGGTACATAACTTTTGAATCTCTTCAAAACTGATTGGCTTCTCTCCCCGAATTCTGCGATATACGCTATCGTTGCTGATATTTAATAGTTCAGCAACCTCATCAACAAATGAGAGATGTGCAGGTGTACTTTCCTTTATTTTTTGAAAAAATAATTGTTGAACGTCTACTTTATCCATAGCCGTATGTGTTGGGTTAAAGATGCAGGTTAACTAAATAACACTAGTTTAATCGTACAGGTAAGATAATAACAAAATACAACTATTACAAATTTTAAATATTTGTATAACCGGGCGAAAAAAAATCCCCTGAAAACTCAGGGGATTTTTTCTAACGTCAAACATTTTCTATTTAATGTTTTTCAAAATCGGTTGCCTTTGGCAATATGTCTGATGGATTGAAGAGCTTACTTCTTTTTCTACTATAGCTAAAATAAACGACCAGGCCTAGCAGCATCCATGCAAAGGCTACTTTTAAAGTTTGTATATCCAATGCTATAATCATTCCAAAGCATACGAGGGCACCCAATGTAGACACCAGCGGAGCGAACGGTGCCCTGAATGGTCGTTCAATTTCGGGAGATTTTACTCTTAAAATCCAAACACCAATACTCACCAATACAAATGCAAACAAAGTTCCAAAACTGGTAAGATCACCAGCCACACTGCCGGGAACAAATGCAGCAAATAAGCCAACAAAAACAAATAATATGATATTGGCCTTATAAGGAGTTTTAAATTTAGGATGTAATTCACCAAATGCTTTTGGTATCAATCCATCGTTACTCATGGTATAAAATATACGGCTCTGCCCCATTAGCATTACCAGTATTACAGATGAAAAACCCGCCAAAATAGCTACTGTTACACTCGTTGCCAGCCATTCATATCCTTTCATATAAGTTTGAATAGCATAAACTACTGAAGCCTCTTTACCAGCTGTTGCGAATTCTGTATAATTGGCAACACCTGTTAATACATGCCCAAAAAGAATATAGAGAATGGTACAAACAACCAAAGAACCTAAGATCCCAATGGGCATATCTCTTTTGGGATTTTTTGCTTCCTGCGCCGCAGTACTTACCGCATCAAAACCAATGAATGCAAAAAACACAATGGCAGCGCCACCAACAACGCCACCCCAGCCCCATTTAAAAAATCCCTCGTGGCCTCTGGTACCCTCGGGTATTAAATAAGGTGTATGATTTTCTGGTTTGATAAACTGCCAGCCAAATCCGATAAATAATAAAACAATGGCAACCTTTATAAACACGATAATCATATTTACAAAGGCAGATTCCTGGGATCCCTTTATCAATAATAAGGTGATTAACAAAAGAATGAATAATGCTGGTACATTCATAATTCCTTTTGTAATTACAACTGAACTTGCAAGAGAGGCAGGCAATGCTTTAAACTGAACTTCGCTTAAAACCAACACCCCATTCTTTACAGATTTGATGGTTTCCGGAATTGCAGCTGTTATTTGATTGATGGCATCGCCGGTTACTTTATGCAATGCCTCAAATGGGGAGTGGCACCATTGATAGGGTATACCTCCGCCCAATAAATTATTTAAATATTCACTCCAGGCAATTGATACAGTTGCTGCACCCAGTGCGTATTCCATTATCAAAGCCCAACCAATAATCCATGCTACCAATTCGCCCATGGTTACATAAGAGTAAGCATAAGCACTACCTGCAATTGGTATCATAGATGCAAACTCTGCATAGCATAAACCTGCAAATGCACAACCAATAGCAGCTACCACAAACGAAAGTGTTACGCCAGGGCCTGCAGCCTCGGCAGATGCAGCAGCCGTACGTACAAATAAACCAGCTCCAATAATTGCTCCCACGCCCAATGCAATCAAATTGCCTGCGCCTAATGTCCTTTTTAACCCCTTACCGTCATCTGCGGCTTGTGCTAAAACTTGATTAAGAGGCTTTTTTACGAATAAACTCATACAGTTAGTTAGTTTTTATGAATAATGAATCGGAAAAATAAGCAATAAATTTTAATAACCCATCCAACATCCTTTTTTTAAAGGTTCATTTCAATTTCTGTATCCAATAAATTACAAGGCTATCTGCCTTTTAGAAAATGCCATTGATAATTAAGGCTCCTTAAAAGAAGCTATTTCCCAGCATGAAAGATTAAAAATACATCCTTTTTTAAAGCACTTCAGTTATAACAACTATTAAATATTATATTGCGAAATTAAAAGAGAACTGAGATATATTTTCAACTGAACCCAATAATTGCCAGAAAAATTCAACTGTAAAAAATGAATGAACATAAGCCTGCAAAAAAAAATCGTCTAACGCTTTATATTGGAATCGCCTTGTTGCTGGGCATTATTACCGGTTTTATTTTAAATAAATATTATGTAGGAGAAGATAATAACAAAATCGCCAATGCAGAAATGCAACTGCAGCACCTCTCCCTGCAAATGAAACCATACAATACTGCAAAAGACAGTGCCCGTTTTGCAATACTTCAAAAACAAAAAATCAATATCAACAATCAAAAAAAGGCAGCAGAACAAACGCTGTTAAATACCGAGGATGAAAAACAGGTTTTAGTAATCATTAAACAATTGACTGATTCATTAAAAGGGATCAATGCACTACTGACGGCCCAAACAGATACTATTTCTCCTGTTTACAAAGAATTGCAAAAAGAGAACGATTTTATAGCACTTCAAAAAAATGAAGTACTAAAGAGCAGGGATAAAAAGCTGGATTGGTTTACCATACTGGCGGATATTTTTTTACGCTTGATAAAGATGATTGTGGCACCACTTGTATTTACAACTTTGGTGGTGGGTGTGGCAAAATTGGGCGACATTAATTCGGTAGGTCGTATTGGAGGGAAAACCTTGTTGTGGTTTATCAGCGCCTCTTTATTAAGCTTACTGCTTGGTATGCTATTGGTAAATTTATTTGAACCCGGCACAGCTATGAATCTCACGTTGCCGGATGCCAATGTTAATACCGGCATCGACAAAGCAGCCCTTACTATTAAGGATTTCTTTTACCATGTATTTCCGGCAAGTGTAATTGATGCAATGGCCAAAAATGAAATTCTACAAATAGTAGTTTTTGCCTTATTCTTTGGTGTGGCTGCTGCTGCATTGGGAGAAATTGCACATCCCGTGGTTAAAGCATTGGATGCTATTGCTCACATAATTTTAAAAGTAACAGGCTATGTTATGAACTTTGCGCCAGTGGCTGTATTCGGTGCTATGGCTGCCATTATTGCCAAGCAGGGAATTGGTATATTAAAGACCTATTCCATTTTTATTGGAGAGTTTTATTTTGGATTGCTGATATTGTGGATTTGCTTAATTCTTATTGGTTCAATATTTATTAAAAAGAGGGTATTTCATTTAATAAAACGAATGAAGGAGCCAATATTGATTGCGTTTAGTACTTCCAGCAGCGAAGCAGCATTTCCAAAAACGATGCTGGAATTGGAACGCTTTGGATGTAAAGACAAGATTGTAAGTTTTGTATTACCACTTGGCTATTCTTTTAACCTTGATGGCAGTATGATGTATATGACCTTTGCCTCTTTGTTTATAGCGCAGAGTTATGGCATGCATATTCCTTTACCTACACAACTTACCATGCTACTGGTACTGATGCTTACCAGTAAAGGAATTGCGGGTGTACCAAGAGCTTCGCTCGTAGTAATTGCTGGCACTTTGGCTACTTTTAACATTCCGGAAGCAGGTATTGCATTATTATTGGGAATTGATCCTTTACTGGATATGGGACGCAGCGCTACCAATGTAGTAGGTAACAGTATTGCAACCGCAGTAGTGAGTAAATGGGAAGGTGAATTGGGTGAAGGCTAGTAAGCTTTAATTTTACCGAATTAAAAATGACTAACGGAAAAGTAATTTTCCTTCATATCAATAAAGTACAACACTAAAATAATTGAATAGCTAACTCGTTGTTTGTTTTAAATACATACTTAGTATTTTCGGCAAAAATTTAAACCCATTACACCTGAAAAATAAGGATGGAAATAATTGAATAATTTTCAATCCATTTAAACACATATTTAATCATGCATTATTTAATTCTCCTGGATTTTCACTGGACACAATTATTACAACCGCAATGGTATATCGAAAACGGCGGCTTATGGTTTATTGTATTTGCCATTTTTGCAGAAACAGGTTTGTTTGCAGGCTTTTTTTTACCAGGCGATTCCCTACTTTTTGTAACAGGTATTTTCAGCGATGAGTTAGTAAAAACAGGTTTGGGTGTAGATACCGGTAATACGTTTTTCAATCTGCTGATATTGAGTATTGTAATTTCGTTGGCTGGTATTCTGGGTAACTTTGTAGGATATTGGTTTGGAAAAAAAAGTGGCCCCTTTCTGTTTGAAAGAAAAGACACTTTCTTTTTTAAAAAGAAATATTTATTTCAGGCAAAAGATTTTTATGATAAGCACGGAGGTGCCGCAATCATCATGGCCAGATTTCTTCCCATTGTGCGTACGTTTGCGCCAATTGTAGCAGGCATTGTAGGTATGGACAAAAAGAAGTTTACATACTATAATGTTGTTGGTAGTTTAACCTGGGTTATCTCCATGCTATTTGCCGGTCACTACTTGCAAAAATTATTTGAGAGTCAATTTAATTTCGATTTAAAGAAACATCTTGAACTCATTGTAATTGGCATCGTTCTTATTACTACAGCTCCAGTAATTATTAAACTTTTCTTCTCTAAGAAAAAAACGACCAACACGCCATAATCATTTCATGCAAAAGCCATCCAATTCTATTTTTAACTTCACAGTTTTAGTTGCTGCTTTAGGATATTTTGTTGATATCTACGATTTGCTATTGTTTAATATAGTAAGGGTAGACAGTCTTAAAGATCTTGGCCTTGATAAAGCAATGATAAAATCTGAAGGAGAATTTATCATCAGCATCCAAATGGTAGGCTTACTGATTGGCGGAATTATCTGGGGTATAATGGGAGATAAAAAAGGTAGGTTGAGTGTACTCTTTGGCTCCATCATCTTGTATTCATTGGCCAATATTCTTAATGGCTTTGTACAAACCACCAACCAGTATGCATTGGTGCGCTTTGTTGCAGGCGTGGGTTTGGCAGGCGAACTAGGTGCAGGCATTACGCTTGTTACAGAACTAATCAGTAAAGAAAAGAGAGGGATGAGTACATCACTCGTTGCCGGTTTAGGATTAACAGGAGCAGTAGCAGCTTATTTTATCTCCTTAAATTTCAGCTGGCGAATTTGTTATTTCATTGGCGGCGGTTTGGGCTTTTGTTTGCTGCTGTTACGCATATCTGTTTTTGAAAGCGGCATGTTTAACCAGATTAAGCTGCAGCAGGTAGCAAGAGGTAATTTCTTTATGTTTTTTACCAACCGCCAACGGTTTAAAAAATACATGCTGGCCATCCTGATAGGTTTGCCCACCTGGTATGTAATCGGCATCCTCATTGCTTTCTCCAATAATTTTGCTTCAGAATTAGGTATTACAGATGAGGTGCTACCAAAGAAATCTACCATGCTTGCATATGTGAGCATATCGGTTGCTGATTTGCTGGTTGGCTTCGTAAGTCAATGGCTGAGGAGCAGAAAAAAAGCGCTATATATTTTTTACATTTTTACAGCAATTGCCATTATTTTTTATTTTACCCAAAACAATGGAACCGCCGCAGGCATGTATGTTATATGCGCTGCACTAGGCTTTGCAACTGGTTTTTGGGCCATATTTGTAACGATGGCTGCTGAGCAGTTTGGCACCAACCTGCGGGCTACAGCAGCCACAACTGTACCCAACATGGTAAGAGGAGCTTTGCCGTTAATGCTATTGCTGTTTAACGGCCTTCAAAATGTAACGGATTATGTTACTGCCGGATGGATTACCGGAATAATCATAATGGTTATTAGTGGAACTGCAGTTTATTTTACCGAGGAAACATTTGGTAAAGATTTGAATTATGTAGAAGCATAGTTTCCGGAATTCAATCCGTTAAATAATATATAATCTAAAGTAAACGCTCACTTTATTTGATTTTTTTCAGTTGCTTTATCAGCAAATAAAACCCGGATGAAATATTTATTCCTGTTCTCTTTTCTATGTACTAGTTTTAAAACTGTGTTGGCCCAGCCTGTTACCGTAAATATTGAATACACTGCAGCTATTCCAAACCCTACTGGTAAACTTATATTTTACAATCCCGGAGAATTACTAACCATAGCAGCATTTGAGGGTGATATAGATATTAACTCATCGGCGGCAGCCATCACATCATCCGGCTTTGCATTTAAAGCCGGCTTTAAGAATGCAGGAGGAAAAGCCACTTTAATTATTAAAGTCTACTGCAGTTTTAACAAGCAAATGTCCTGGATGAAACCTGCGGGAAAAAACGAATATATACTGGGGCATGAGCAACAACATTTCAATATCAGCTATCTGGGTGCAATGGAATTTATACAGCAATTAAAAGCTGCAACATTTACAATAGACAACTACAATAAATTAATAGAAAAGCTATACAGCCAGGAGGCAAAAAATATGGAAAATGTACAGCAAGCGTACGATGGTGACACACACAATGGCATAATAAAAGACAAGCAACAATATTGGAATGAAAAAATTAATAAAAGACTTTCATCAATAAGCAGCGATATAAATCTTACGTCGAATACCAGCACCGGGAAACAATAATCAACTTTTAATTTTCTTTTTATCCAAATACAATTCCAGTTCCTTTAAACTAAAGCTGCTAAGATTTTGCTCTTTCGTCAACATTGCTTTTTGTGCCACCAATATGCCATATCTAACATCATCAAATCCATCTATTGAATGTGCATCCGGATCGATTGATAGCAACACGTTTTTCTCCAGCGCATAGTCAATATGTCGCCAGTCAATATCTAAGCGGCTTGGATGGGCATTTAGCTCTATTACTACATTATTAGCAGCGCATGCATCAATAATCTTTTTATGGTCAACCGGATAGCCCTTGCGACTTAAGAGCAATCTTCCGGTCATATGACCGAGAATGCTGGTATAAGGATTCTCAATAGCATTCATCAGCCGCATCATAGCCCTTTCCTGCGGCATTTTTAAATTTGAATGAACAGATGCTATAACAAGATCAAAAGTAGATAGTATGGCATTGCTGTAATCGAGGCTGCCATCATTGAGGATATCACTTTCAATGCTTTTTAAAATTTTAAAAGGTGCCAGCTTTTTATTTAGCTCATCTACATAGAGGTGCTGTTGATGTATTCTCTCTTCATTAAGACCCTTTGCATAAAATGCACTTTTACTATGATCACTTATAACAAGATATTCCAAGCCTTTGGCAATGGCAGCGATTGCCATTTGTTCAATTGTGCTATTGCCATCACTCCAGTCGCTGTGACAATGAATGATGCCTTTAATATCAGATACCTGAAGCAAAGCTGGCAACTCATTGTGTTTGGCAAATTCAATTATACTTTCTTTTTCTCTTTGAAATGCCGGAATAAAATGAATGCCTGCTTGCTCAAAAACAGCTGCTTCATTTTCACATGTAGCATAGTCAATTGCAGGAAAACTTTTTGTAAAAAATTCTTCAAATTCCACTGAGCTATTTTTTAAAAACACCTGTTTAATAAATGGAATTTTATCACAACCATATACCCGTATTTTTAAACTTCCAATTGTGTTGTATAAGAGATCATCATTGTTCTTTTCTATCAGTTCAAAATCGATAACATCCGATAAAATATTTTCAACTGCAGCTAAAGAATTATCAACAACAATTTCGATAGCATCCATGCTTTCCAACTGCCTTGCATATGCACCAACCACTTGAAAATTATGTGGATAAAAAATTTTTCCAAAAAAACTTTTTAGTGGAAAAACAAGCGCTTCTACCTGCGAAAAAAGAAAACTTCCTTTGCTCTTCAAATAATATTCAATTGTTTCAATTACATTTTGTTGCGTTTTTTCTCCAAAGCCTTTGTATAATTTTAATCTGTTTTCTTTGCAGGCGTATAATAATTCTCCCACACTTTCTATCTCCATTTCTTTCCAGATGGTTGCAATTTTTTTGGGACCAATGCCTTTTATATTGAGCATTTCTAAAATGCCATCGGGCGTTTTTTCAATCAGTTGATTCAGTACAGATAGCTCACCGGTTTCTAATAATTCAATAATTTTTTTTCCAC
>JBBQEA010000047.1:0-26524 GCA_038320245.1 Chitinophagales bacterium
TCGTAAGCCGGATGCCCTTCTGGATGCGGATCTAATTCGATTGAAATTTGTGAACCAGTACGGCGTAATGAGCAATAAAGAGCAACTGTACGAAGCTGCTTTAAAAAATATCGAAGAAAGATTTCCAAACAATCCAACATCGGCACAAGCCATGTACCTGCGGGCATCTATCTACTATAATAAGGGAAATGAGCGTGTAGAAGAAACCGACAACAATCCTCATCAATACGAAATAAAAAGAGCAAAGGAACTGTGCGATATTGCCTATTCAAAATTCCCAAAAAGTGAAGGAGGCATTAACGCAGCCAACTTATTACAAACCATATTGCAACCCATGCTGCAAATGGAAACAGAAAGAGTAAACCTGCCCAACCAGCCTTTTCGTTCGTTGGTGAAATATAAAAATGCACCCATTGTTTATTTCAGAATAATTAAAACAAGCAATGACGAAATAAAAAAAACAGAGCGGAACGATGACAATAAAATGTGGCAACGCATGGTGGCTTTGGTCCCTTTCAAAAGCTGGCAGGTAGCCATGCCCGACCCTAAAGATTTTATGCAACATGCTGCTGAAATAAAAACTGATGAACTTAGGAATGGCACATATTATTTATTGGCCAGTCTTGACAATACATTCTCACTGGCAAAAAATATATTGGCAAAACAGATTATTTACATCAGCAATATTGCCAGCATTAATACCGGCAACGATTATTACCTGCTGCACCGGGAAACCGGTATGCCGCTGCCCAATGCGAAAGTGCAGCTTTGGGAAAACAAATACAACTATAATAACAGCACTTACGAAAACAAAAAAGCAGAAACCTATGCCAGCGATAAAAACGGCCATTTTAAATTAACCAGTACAAAAGAAAGCAGGAATATCGCTTTACAAATAACTACTGCAAATGATGAGCTACACCTGCTGGACAACAGCTATAGTAATAATTATTACAACAGTATTTACCAGGAAGGAAAGAGCAAACCTGCCACCTGGCTATTTATGGACAGAAGTATTTACCGGCCGGGGCAAACCATCTATTTTAAAGGCATTGTAATACAGCAGGAAAAAGATGCCAATAAAAGCAGTGTGCTACCCAACTTTACAACAGCCGTTCAATTAAAAGATGCCAACGGGCAAAAAATAAATGAACTAAAAATGACCAGCAATGAATATGGTTCGTATAATGGCAGTTTCAAATTACCGGAAGGTGCACTCAACGGAAATTTCAGCATACAGGACACAACTACCAACGGTGAAAAATATTTTAGTGTAGAAGAATATAAGCGGCCTTCATTTTTAGTGGAAGTACAAAAGCCAACAGGCACTTACAAAGTAAATGATAGCATCGCTGTAACCGCTACTGCCAAGGGATATGCAGGCAATAACATTGACGGTGCTGCTGTAAAATACCGGGTAGTCCGCACCATACAATACCCAATTTGGATGGGCTATAGAAGTTATGGCAAACCTGGCAGGTATCCCTTCCAAAACAGGGAAGAGGTAGAGATTACCAATGGAGAAACAACTACCAATGCACAAGGGGAATTCCGCATACTGTTTAAAGCATTGCCCGATGAAAGTATTGACAAAAAAGAACAACCAACTTTCAATTACGAAATAAGCGCTGATGTTACTGATATTAATGGAGAAACAAGAAGTGCAGCAACGTCAGTTGCAGTAGCGTACCAGGCACTGAAACTGGAGATAAAAATTGCTGATAAAATGCCGGTTGATAGTCTTAAAAAAATATTGATAAGAAGTACCAACCTTAATGACATTGAAGAAAAAACCAACGTTACCGTTAGCATACAACAATTAAAAAGTCCTGGTAAAATTTTCAGGGAAAGATATTGGCAACAGCCGGATCAGTTTGTAATGAGCAAAGAAGAGTATTACAGCAATTTTCCGTTTGATGTTTATAAAAATGAAAACGAGGTTAAAAATTATGCAATTGGAGACAAAGTTTTTGAGAGAACAGACAGCAGCAATCGGCAATGGTTAATGGTGAATGGACAATTGAAGGCAGGCTGGTATAAAATTGTGGCAGTTACAAAAGACAAATATGGAGAAGAAGTAAAGGCGGAGAAGTACATTTTGCTGACCGACGACGGACGACGGACAACCGAAAGCATGGAGCCTGTTACTGTGAATATAAAAAAATCAGTTGCTGAGCCGGGAGAAAAAATCGAGTACGATATACAAACCGGGTTCAATAAAATATGGCTGATTCAAACGGTTAGTAAAATGAATAGCCAACCTTTAACTTCTTTTTTAACCATTCAATCATCGCAGTCGGTTCAATTGTCTGAAACCGTTACTGAGCAAGACAGAGGAGGCATGGCAATCAATTATGCATTTGTAAAAAATAACCGGGTTTATAAAGGTGATGAAAGAATAGACATCCCCTGGAATAACAAAGAACTCAACATTAAGTACAGCACATTCAGGGATAAATTATTACCCGGAGCCAAAGACAAATGGACAGCAACCATCAGCGGTAACAAGGGCGAAAAAGTTGCAGCAGAAATGCTGGTTGCAATGTACGATGCAAGTCTTGATCAGTTTAAACCTCATGCATGGAGTGCTATAAATATCTGGCCAACATTATACAGCGCTATCCAATGGAATGAGAGTGGCTTTAATAGTATTAATGCTGATGAGTTCAATTTGACTTTTGGAAATTATTTAATTGCATTACAGAAATCTTATGACAGACTTTTAGCTTTTAATTACGGGATGCCCGGTAGAGATTATCAAATAAGAATTAGAGGAGCGGCAACTCTAGAAAAAAGATCAAACAATGCTGCAGCAATGGACGAAGTTGTCGTTAATAGCATGTTACAAGGAAAAGTTGCTGGACTCAATATTGCAAAAAAAGAAACCATTGAAGCAGACAGTACAACTTTAAACTACAAACCTGAAACAAAAAATCAACCAATCCAAATCCGAAAAAACTTCAACGAAACTGCCTTCTTCTTTCCTGATTTAACAACAGATGAAGCAGGCAATGTATCCTTTAGTTTCACCATGCCCGAGGCATTAACCCAATGGAAACTGATGACATTGGCTCATACTAAAAATGTATCAAGCGGCTACCTGGAAAAAACACTCGTAACACAAAAACCCCTGATGATACAGGCCAATGCGCCAAGGTTTATGAGAGAAGCTGACCGAATGGAATTTAGTGCCAAAGTAACCAACCTTAGCGATAGTGAAATAACCGGTACTGCTACCCTGGAACTATTGGATGCAGCTACCAATAAGCCGGTTGATGGTTGGTTTAAAAATATCTTTCCCAACCAATATTTTACGGTTGCAGCAGGGCAAAGTGCAGCTATCAAATTCCCGATAGAAATTCCTTTTAATTTCAACAGTGCCCTCACCTATCGTATCATAGCAAAGTCATCAAATAATTCCCCTTTAGGTGATGAGGGCTTCTCTGATGGCGAAGAAATGTCGTTTCCTATTTTAACCAATCGTATGCTGGTGACAGAAAGTATGCCCATCAACCTACGCAACAGCAATTCAAAGAATTTTAAGTTTGAAAAATTATTAAAAAGCGGCACCAGTGAAACGATCGTTAACCATGCACTCACAGTGGAATACAGCAGTAACCCGGCATGGTATGCGGTGCAGGCGCTACCCTATTTAATGGAGTTTCCTTACGAGTGTGCGGAGCAGATTTTCAACCGGTATTATGCCAACACATTGGCTTCCTATATTTCCAATTCAACGCCCAAAATAAAAGCGGTATTTGAAAAATGGAAAACAACTGATACAGCTGCACTACTGTCTAATTTAAGCAAGAATGAAGAATTGAAGAGTTTGCTGTTGCAGGAAACACCCTGGGTATTGGAAGCTCAAAACGAAACACAGCAAAAGAAAAATATTGCTTTGTTATTCGACATGGTTCGCATGGGCAAAGAACAAACCAAAGCATTTGATCAACTAAAAGAAATGCAAAGCAGCAATGGCGGCTTTGTATGGTTTAAAGGCGGGCCAGATGACCGGTACATAACGCAGTATATTATTACTGGCATTGGCCATTTAAGAAAACTGGATGCGCTGTCAACTACAACTTATGCCAGCATTAGAAGCCTGGTAGATAAAGCCATCCCTTATCTTGATAATAAAATTAAAGCCGACTATGATTACCTGGTAAAACACAAAGTTGATTTAAGAAAGAATAACCTCAGTTACACCGCCATCCAGTACCTGTATATGCGTAGCTTTTTTACAGAAACAACTGTACCCGCTGCTACACAAAAGGCATTTACTTATTATCAAAATCAATCCAAAAAATTCTGGCTAGGCAACAGTAAGTACATGCAGGCAATGATTGCATTGGCACTATACCGTACCGGTGATTTACATACTTCTAAAGCCATTATTAAATCTCTAAAAGAAAACAGCATCAACAACGAAGAAATGGGCATGTACTGGAAAGAATGGAACAACGGTGGTTATTATTGGCACCAGGCTCCTATCGAAAGCCAGGCTATGATGATAGAAGCTTTTACAGACATTGATAAAGATCAAACAACCATTAATGATTTAAAGACATGGTTATTAAAACAGAAGCAAACCCAAAACTGGAAAACCACCAAAGCCACTGCAGAAGCATGTTATGCGTTACTACTAAGCCCCCCTGCCCCCCAAAGGGGGGTTCCTGGAGCCTATGTTTTAGATGAAGAACCAGTGGTTACAATAGCAGTTGGCGATGTAGAAATTAAAAGTAATGAGTCATTAGACTCTAAGAACCCCCTTTCGGGGGGCAGGGGGGCCGAAGCGGGCACAGGCTATTTCAAAAAAAGAATTGATGGAAAAGATGTAAAACCCGAGATGGGGAATATTGAAGTATCAGTAAAATCAGCAGGGTCCAAAAGCCCCCCTTTGGGGGGTTGGGGGGCCGTTTATTGGCAGTACTTTGAAGACCTCGATAAAATCACTTCATCATCAACGCCACTAAAGCTTACCAAAAAATTATTTGTAGAAAAAAATTCAGACAAAGGTCCGGTACTGCAAGCCGTTGAAGATGGGGCTGTTTTAAAAGTAGGTGATAAAATAAAAGTAAGGATCGAATTACGGGTGGACCGGGATATGGAATATGTGCACATGAAAGACATGAGGGCAGCCTGCATGGAACCAGTGAATGTACTTAGCGGATACAAATACCAGGGTGGTCTTGGTTATTACGAAAGCACCAAAGACGCAAGTACCAATTTCTTTTTTAGCTGGCTCAATAAAGGAACCTATGTTTTTGAGTATCCCGTTTTTGTAACGCATACCGGCAATTTCAGCAATGGCATTACAAGCATTCAATGTATGTATGCACCCGAGTTTACAAGTAACAGCGAAGGAATAAGAGTGGAGGTGGAATAAGAGCCCCTAGCCCCAAAGGGGAACAAGGCAGGTGTAAGGGAATAGTAGCGTAATATTTTTATCGAAAAAGTCTTGTACATACAGGCTTAATAATCTGTTTGTACAAGACTTTTTGATCCGATAACAACTTTCAGTAAAATAAATGAGCTTCACTTTTTTCTGACTGAGGTTTCGACTTAGGATCAATGGCAATTTTACCCGGTAAACTTCGCTTGCCAATCCAGCATGCCACCTGTTAAATTGGTAACATTGGTAAAGCCGGAAGCTTCTAAAATATAACAAGCCTGCCCACTGCGGTTGCCGCTGCGGCAGTACACAATTACCTCTTCGTTTTTTAGATCGTCTAATTCATCAATTTGCAGTGTTTGTACTTTACCCAATGGTAATAAAATACCGCCAATATTAAATTCGGCATTTTCGTGTGGCTCTCTTACATCTACAATGTTGAGTTTTTCTCCGGCATCAATTCTTGCTTTTAAAGCTTCAGCAGTAATGGTGTTCATGAATGTGTATCGTTTAGTTTAAAAATTCGTGTAGTTGATTCAATGAAAAATACTGACCCAAATCAATTGTTTGTCTTTTTTATCGCAGCCTAATTATTTCCCGAACTATCATATAAATTGATCATAACCGGCGATAACCAAATATCCATTACCATACCGGATTTGATATACAATTGCTTTTTAAATACATCCCGATGGCTGGGATTTTGCTTATAAATAAAAGCATTCAATGTATCCCTCACAGATGGGTCAGGCACCAGATTCAGCAAAATACCCAATGAATCAATCTGGTCTTTTGCCTGCTGGTAGGTAAGCCCGATCAGATCGGGAACAACCATATTTGTTTCATTTAATCCGCCACTTATTACAAGGTCAATCCTGCTACCCCACTGCACTTTAGCGCCAGGTTCAATGCGATTACCTTTATAGCGCTGTTCTATAATGGAACCCTTCATAAAATCTGCCCGGTAAATGGTATCCCCCAATACAAGGTGACTGCGTTCTAAAATATTTAAACCAAAATTGAGTGATTTACCTTCCAGTGATGGCATTGCAATCAGCGGCGGAATGTAACGGTTAACGGTAATGTAAACCGTCCGGTTAATTTTTACGGTTGCATTGGCATCGGGCAATTGCTTAATGATGGTACCCCGCTGCAATGTATCGGTGTAAATGGAATCCTGCACCACCACATCAAAACCCTTGCTCTCCAAAAATTTGGTAGCCTCTTCTGTATTCTTACCTTTTACAGAAGGCACAGTTAAGTATTCACCATGCTTGGTTATCCAGCCCAGCATTTGCAGGGTAATAAAAATTATTAGAACAGCCAGCAAAGCTGCTGCTAAAAAATTAACCCAAAAAGGTTTGTCGGTTATAAATTTAAACATGTTATTGATTTTGGATTATTCTTTATTCACAAGGATTTTGAATGAATTATTGAGCTCGTTCTTTACCCATACCATTCTGAAAAATATACAACAGCATATTTTACAACCAGGATCTTTAATCCTGTTTCTTTAATTTCTTATCAATATCATTATTTTTTTCAAGTACAAAAAAATCTGCCTTAATAAGGGCTACAATCTATCAAAATAAAACAACATCCTTTATAAAAAAGGCTTGTGTTAACTTTTACCAGGCACTACCTGTTGAAACAGTCTTCAATCAAGGCACTGTAAAACTCCTTCAGGCTCCAGCCCATTGCCTTAACCTGCTGCGGTATAAGGCTTGCCGCACTTTGCCCTGGCACCGTATTAATTTCCAACATAAAGGGTTGCGCTTTGGCCTCGTTGTAAATAAAATCTATACGAACCACTCCCCTGCAATTGAAAACGCTGTAAGCCTTTGCTGCCGACAGTCTTACCTGATTGGCTATAGACTCTTCTACTTGTGCAGGTGTTATTTCCTCGCTGGCACCCTCATACTTTGCTTCGTAATCAAAAAATTCTTTTTTAGAAATAACTTCTGTTATGGGTAACGGAATAATGTTGCCTTTTGATTTAAAAACGCCAATGGTAAATTCCCTTCCGCTGATAAATTCCTCCACCAACACCTGCGAATCTTCCTTAAAAGCTTTGTCAAGCGCCAACTGCAATCCGGCTGGTTCATTTACCCTACTCATGCCAATACTGCTGCCGCCATTATTGGGTTTCACAAATACCGGCAGTGTTAATGTGGCACAAATTTCATCCGGCGTTACAATGGTATCATTAAAAAGGTGCATGGATTTTGCCACATGCAATCCTGCAAAAGCGGCTACGGCCACCGTATATCTTTTATTAAATGTTAAAGCGGAGGTTGCGGTATCGCAACTGCTGTAGGGTATTTGTAAACAATCCAGGTATCCCTGTAGTTTTCCATCCTCACCCGGCGTGCCATGCAATGCTATTAATACTGCATCAAACAAAATTTTATTGCCATCAATAGTGATTGAAAAATCATTCTTATCAACATTTATTTTTTCTCCGTTTGGCAACGGATGAAACCATCCCGAGGGATGTATGTCTATCAAATAATGGTTCCATTTACTGCTGTCAATATGCTGCTGTATTGTTTCAGCCGTTTTATAAGAGATTACAGATTCACCCGAATAACCACCCGTAACCAACGCAATTGTTTTTTTCATTTTTCTGTAGAGGGAATGTTTCGGCAAAGAAACAAAAATACTTTGATGTTTGAACGGGGCAAACATGCCGGGCTGCAATTCAAAATGTTGCTTTTACCCCTACTTCCTAAGTGGGATTTCACTATTTTAATCAATAACTGTTTTTAACAAGCTAACTATTTCCGAATTGCCGTCGGCGATATTTGACAGCTTGGAATCATATCTGCTATTTAATAACTCACCTTAATCTAACCGGTTTTTAATTACATTTTCAGCAAAAAAAGCACTGTTAAAAATGTAGAAAAATAGCGCTGATATAATCTTTTCCCAAAACTTTATAACCATGTTGCTAATAAATAGCTATACTTTTGTTTTAATATTAGTCATGAAAAAAATAATCGTAGCCATATTAGCCATCATCTATATGGGCACTTCTACAGGTGCTACTATACACATGCATTATTGCATGGGCAAATTGGTGAGTACGGATATTTTGCCCGTCAAGAACGATAAGTGCGGCACGTGCGGCATGAAAAAAACTGAAGGAAAAAGTAACGGATGCTGCAAAGATGAGCACAAGCAAGTCAAAATAGATAAAGATCAAAAAGCAACTCACATAGCAGTACAAACAATGGAATCTGCAGCGGTTGAAATGCCGGCAGCTGTTATTGAAATACCTTTTCATAATTTTTCTTCCCTCACAGAAAAAAATCCTTACGGCAATGCACCTCCCCGAAGTGTGGCTGTAGCAGTTTACATTCGCAACTGCGTTTTCCTCATTTAAGAATTTACATTTTTTATACGCCCGGCAAATAATTGTCCGGCTTTTGGCATTTCCATATCATGCCATTCTCTGTAAGTTATTCTTCATAAACAATAAAACAATCAACATGAAATCAATCAAAATGCTGATGATGGCAGCGTTAACCATTCTTTCTGTTTCGGTATTTGCACAGGATCCCGGTATGCAGAAAATGAAAATGAAAAAAGACAAATCAATGTACACCTGTCCAATGCATCCGGATATGGTTATAGGCAAACCAGGCAAGTGCCCAAAATGTGGAATGGATATGACCAAGATGAAAAAAGATAAAATGGAAATGAGTGACATGAAAACTTACGCCTGCCCGATGCATTCGGATGTAACCAGTGATAAGCCGGGCAAATGTTCGAAATGCAACATGGATATGAAAGAAAAGGCTACGGTGGTATATGCTTGTCCGATGAAATGCGAAGGCGATAAAACTTACGCTAAAGCAGGTAAATGCGCTGTTTGCGGTATGGCATTGAAAGAGAAAAAAGAGGATCACTCAGGTCACAAACATTAATAACTACTAAAATATAAAACATGAAAAAAGTACTCCTTCTGGGTTCAATTGTAACTGCATTGTCAGTCGTTTCCTGCAACAATAACAATCAGACAGCTAAAGACGATCACAGTAATATGAACCACGATTCAACGATGCACATGCAGGATAATAAAATGATGGATGAAAATGTAAAAATGGTATCAGCTACTTTTCCAACAGTTGATGCCGGCGTTTCCACTTACATGAAATCCATGTTGCAGAATTACCTCAGCATAAAGAACGCATTAATTGACGGCAATTCAGCTAAAGCAGCCACTTCATCGGCGGCCATGTTTGATGCCATGAAAGGCTTTGATAAATCACTACTGAGTGCCGATCAAAAAAAAGTGTATGATGCAATTGAAAGTAACCTTAAAGAACAGGCAGCATACATTTCTAAAAATAAACTTGATGAGCAGCGTGAAAAATTTGTCATGATGAGTAAGGATATGTATGATATGGTAAAGGCTTTTGGTGCAGGGATGACTTTGTACCACGACCACTGCCCGATGTTTAAAGGTGGCTCGATGTGGCTGAGTGAATCAAAAGATATTCGCAATCCCTATTATGGAGAGAAGATGATGACCTGTGGTACTGTTGAAGAAATGTTTCATTAGACAAAGGGCAGTAGGCAATAGGGAATGGGCAATATGCAATGGGCAATAGGCAATTCGTGATGTATTCAGAGTTGATAATTGATAATTGAATAATTGATAATTACAACTTGTCATTTGCCAATTGCTAATTGCCTTTTGCTGACCTCCGATCGCTGATTAATAAAACAAAAAATATGATTCCTAAATTAATCTCATGGTCTTTAAAGAACCGCTACATCGTTTTGCTAGTGGCAACGGGTTTGTTTGTGTGGGGAATATTCAATATTCAAAAAAATCCCATAGATGCCATACCCGACCTGAGCGAAAACCAGGTGATTGTTTTTACCGAATGGATGGGGCGTGGTCCTCAGATACTGGAAGATCAGGTAACCTATCCCCTGGTGAGCAATTTACAGGGTATTCCCAAAGTAAAAAACATCCGGGGAACCTCTATGTTCGGGATGAGTTTTGTGTATGTGATTTTTGAAGATGATGTGGATGTTTATTGGGCGAGAACAAGAGTTTTGGAACGCTTAAATTATGCACAGCGTTTGTTGCCTACAGGCGTAACGCCTACATTAGGCCCCGATGGAACCGGCGTGGGGCATGTATTCTGGTATACACTTGATACAAAAAATCTGGACCTTGGTGAGCAAAGAGCTTTACAGGATTGGTATGTAAAACTGGCATTGCAAACAGTTCCCGGCGTTGCAGAAGTAGCTTCTTTCGGAGGCTTTGAAAAACAATACCAGTTGGTAATTGACCCGGTGAAATTGCAATTCTATAACGTATCCCTGACGGATGTAATGAACAAAGTAAAAGCCAGTAACAACGACGTAGGTGGTCGAAAATTTGAGATGAGCGATATGGCTTATATCATCCGTGGTTTGGGATATATTAAAAACAAAGATGACATCGAAAGTATTGCATTGGGAAATTACAACGGTATCCCTGTAAGGGTAAAGGATATTGGTACCGTGCAAATGGGAGGTGATTTGAGGTTAGGCATTTTTGATGAAAATGGTGAGGGAGAAGTGGTGGGAGGAATTGTAGTAATGCGGTACGGTGAGAATGCAGATAAAGTGATTACAGCGGTAAAAGAGAAAATGAAAGATGTACAAAAAGGATTGCCAGAGGGAGTAACCTTTAAGACCGCTTACGACCGAAGTGAATTAATTGAAGCAGCTATTGGTAACATCAAAGTAAAGTTGATTGAAGAGATGGCAATTGTAGCACTCATTGTTTTCATTTTTCTATTTCACTGGCGCAGCGCTTTAAGTATCATCATCCAGATTCCTATCACCATTGCAATAAGTTTTATCCTCTTAAACTTATTTGGCATTTCATCCAATATTATGTCGCTAACAGGTATTGCCCTGGCAATTGGGGTGATAGTTGATAATGGAATTATCATGAGTGAGAACTCCTATCGTCATTTATCAGATTGGCAAAACGAACACAACCCTAAAGCGTAAAAAATGAAAAAACTATTTAATAAACTCCGCGGCAAAAAAGACTACTACCGCATACCAGAATTAGAGCGGATGCAGTTGATTGAGAAAGCCTGTGTTCAGGTATCGAGAGGTGTGTTCTTTTCTACCGTGATTATTATTGCTTCTTTTTTACCGGTATTTTTATTAACCGGGCAAGAAGGGAAATTGTTTCATCCACTGGCATTTACCAAATCATTCATCATGATTGTTGATGCTATTCTGGTAATAACCCTTGCCCCGGTGCTCATCTCTTTTTTCATGAAAGGCAGGTTTAAACCAGAGTCTGCTAATCCCGTTAACCGCATATTGGAAAAAATATATGAGCCTTTAATACGTGCATGTATCAAGTGGCGAAAAACAACCATCGCCGTAAATATCATTGCATTGGCAATTAGTATTCCCATGCTGATGAGCCTAGGTAAGGAGTTTATGCCGCCCCTCGATGAAGGTTCTATTTTGTTTATGCCCGTAACATTACCCGATGTTTCCAACAGCGAAGCAAAACGAATTTTACAGGTGCAGGATAAATTAATTAAATCTGTGCCCGAAGTAAAAAATGTGTTGGGTAAAGCAGGCAGAGCGAATACTGCAACCGATAATTCTCCCATCAGTATGATTGAAACAATTGTGTTGCTCAAACCACAAAGCGAATGGAGAAAGAATATTTCCAAAGATGATATTATCAATGAGCTAAATGCCAAATTACAAATACCGGGTGTAACCAATGGATGGACACAGCCAATCATCAATCGCATTAACATGCTGTCAACCGGTATCCGTACAGATGTAGGCGTAAAAGTGTACGGACAAAACCTTGATACCATTTATGCATTTGCAGAAAAAGTAAAAAAGCAACTCGAAGGAATTGTTGGGGTAAAAGATTTGTATGTAGAACCCATCACCGGAGGAAAATACATCGACATTATTGTTAAACGGGATGAAATAAGCCGCTACGGTTTAACGGTAGATGATGTAAACAGCGTGGTAGAAATAGCATTGGGTGGAATGAGGTTAACTACAACTGTTGAAGGCCGTCAACGATTTTCTGTGAATGCTAGATTTGGTCAGGACTTTAGAAATAACCTGGGAGCACTAAAACGATTACAAGTGCAGACTATGAAATACGGCCCTGTTCCATTGGAAGCAGTGGCTGATGTAAAAATAACCGAAGGTCCGCCGATGATCAATTCAGAAAATGCCATGCTGCGTGGTACGGTATTATTCAATGTACGGGAAAGAGATTTAGGTAGTACCGTGAATGAAGCAAGGGAGAAACTGGATCAAATGATTACCAAATTACCGAAAGGCTATTTCATGGAATGGAGCGGTCAGTATGAAAACCTGATACGCAGTGAAAAGACATTGAAGATGATTTTACCTGTTGTGTTGCTGATTATTTTTCTCTGCATGTATTTTGCTTTTAATTCAGCAAGAGAGGCTTTTCTAAGTTTGATATCCATTCCGTTTGCATTGATAGGCGGTGCATTCATGATTTATTTCTGGGGTGTAAATATGTCTGTTGCGGTTGCAGTTGGGTTTATTGCATTGTTTGGTTTGGCGGTGGAAACCGGTATCGTTATGGTCATCTATCTCAACGATGCCATGCAGCAATTGATAGAGAAAAAAGGCAATTCAAAAGAAACTATAACTACGCAGGATTTAAGGGAGTATGTGATTGCAGGAGCAACAAAACGTTTACGTCCTAAGTTGATGACGGTATGTGTTTCTCTGTTTGCATTGATACCCATTCTTTGGAGTCATGGTGTGGGTAGCGATGTGATGAAACCCATTGTATTGCCGATGGTTGGCGGTGTGCTCACATCCGCTACACATATATTATTGGTAACCCCATTGATTTTTCTTATGTCTAAAGAATATGAATTGAGGAAACATGGCAAGATAGACGTGATGGAAACAAAGCATTAATAACTATCAGCGGAAAATAAAATGATATGAAAAGTTTAAAATTATTAATTGGTGGAATGCTGTTGATGCAGGTGGCAATTTCGCAACAGGCATTAACAATGCAGGAGATTCAATCAGCCATTGAAAAAAATCATCCCACATTAAAAATGCTGGATGCAGAAGCCCGATCCATGAATGAAGCAGCAAAGGGCGCATTCAGTTGGATGCCACCTGAATTGGGTGCAGGATTTTTTCAAACCCCATACAATCCCGGCAAGTGGAAATCAATGAATGGTGAGCCGGGCATGGGTGCATTTATGATTTCTGCACAACAGATGTTTCCAAATAAAAAAAGGCAAAATGCTGAATTTGATTTTATGGACGCACAGTCAACGGTTGAGTTGCAGAAAAAAGATGTGGTAATAAATGAGTTGCTTTTTACCGCAAGAAAAAATTATTACGACTGGATTGTTTTGGAAAAAAAATTAAAAGTATTGGATGAAAATGACAGGCTGCTAAAGTTCATGATGCAAAGCGCCGAAATAAGATATAAAAACGGTTTGGGTAAAATAAGCGCCTATTACAAAGCCAAAGCAGCATTGGCCAATGTGGAAAATATGCAATTGATGTTGCGGAGTGAAATTGAACAAAAGAGAATTGCCATCAACATAGTGATGTATCGTAATACGGATGAAGCCATTGTTGTTGATTCCAATTATGTGTGGCTCAATTTAAATAAGGCAATGTTCGATTCCGTTGCTTTAATGAAACAGCGAAGTGATATCAAAGTTATTGGCAGAAGTATTGAAGTGAATAACCTGCAACGCAAAGCAGAAATGGCAAAATTAAAACCGGAGTTTGGTGTTCAATTTAGTCACATGACGGGTTGGGCAAGGCAGCCCCTGATGTTCACTGCTATGGCCATGGTTAAATTTCCAATGGCTAAATGGTCTTCAAAAATGAATAAGGCAAAAGCAGAAAGTTTGGTATGGCAAAACGAGGCGTTGAAAAGCCAGCAGCAAATGATCATTAATGAAGCTGTTGGTATGGCCAATTCATCCTATACCGAACTGCAATTAAAAAAGAAACAGCTGTTGTTGTATGAGCAACAGATCATTCCTGCTTTGAGAAGAAATTTCCAAACAATGCAATTGGGGTATGAACAAAATACAGGAGACCTCTTTGAACTTTTTGATGCATGGGAAGCTTTGAACATGACACAGATGGATTACTTGGACCAATTGCAGAAAGCATTACAAATGCAGGCAGAATTGATGAAAATTATGGAGATAAAATAGGTGAATGGTCAATGGTCAATGGTCAATGGTCAATGGTCAATGGTCAATAGGCAAAGAGTAATGCTCTTACAGCTAAAAATAACTACGATAAAATGAATGACATAAAAGAAATATTTAAAAACACTGATAGCGAAATTGAAAATATTCAATCGGCAATTGGCAATGGGCAATCAGGATTGTTACATAAATTATCTATGCCTTTTGCAAATTGCAAATTGCCAATTGCCTTTTGCGTTTTGCAAATTGCTTTTTGCATATTGCTTATTGCAGCAGTGGGTTGCAATAATAATCAATCACCTGAAATTACCTACACCTGCCCCATGCCACAGGATTCCGTTTTCAGCAACAAGCCGGGTAAATGTCCAAAGTGCGGAATGGAATTGATTTTGGTGGCTGATCATACTAAGCACATCGAATTGGATATGAATGACAGTACCATGTCAAATACAAAAACATTTACCTGTCCGATGCATCCGCAGGTACAAAGTGACACTGCAGGAAATTGCCGCATTTGCGGTATGCAGTTGGAAAAAACAAAATCAGCCTCTGAGCCAAAAGCTGTTTCATTAAATACATTATTAAAGCCTTCCAATCAACAAGTGATCGCTAATATACCAATGGTACACATGATGGACAGAGTAGAAGATATTGAAATGGAATCTTATGGGTTTATAACTTATGATACAAAGCAGACAGGTGTTATTGCTTCTAATTTTTCCGGCAGAATAGAAAAGCTTTATGTGAAATATCGGTATCAAAAAATCAGTAAAGGGCAACGAATCATGGACATTTACAGCCCTGAGTTGATGACGGCACAGGAAAATTTATTGTTCCTGCTAAAGAGCGATCCAGACAATACAATCCTGATCAATGCATCTAAACAAAAACTGTATTTACTAGGCATGAGCAATCAACAACTAAGTGCAGTGATCAAATCCGGTAAGGTCAATTATTCGGTGGCTATTTACAGCAATTATAGCGGACATGTTCATGAAGGCACCGCCGCATCCATGAATTCGAATCAGCAAACCGTAATGAATCTAGCGGCGTTCACTACCGAAGAACTTGCTGTTAAAGAGGGGATGTACATTCAAAAAGGACAGAATATTTTTTCTGTATTTAATCCAAACAAAGCATGGGTTGTTATAAACATTTTCACTGGTCAGGAAGCGTTGGTTAAGGTTGGCAATAAAGTACGCATCACGCCCGAAACCGATCCGTCAAAAGATTTCAGAGCTTCAGTAAATTACATAGAACCTGTTTACAGGGAAGGCAGTAAAACCGTTGCTGCAAGGGTTTATTTTGATAACAGTGTTTCAAAAATCCCAATCGGAAGCCAGGTAAAAGCTACGATTTTTGCAGGTGATCGGTCTGCAAACTGGCTACCGGAAGAAGCTGTGTTGTCATTGGGTTTGGATAATGTTGTCTTTGTAAGAAACGGCGAATCTTTTATGGCCAGAAAGATTGCGACCGGCATTATCAATAAACACCTGGTACAAATATTAAGTGGTTTAGATAAGAGCGAAGCCGTGGCTGCCAATGCTCAATATCTGGTGGATAGCGAAAGTTTTATCAAGACAAATTAGCAATGGGCAATAAGCAATGTGCAATGGGCAATTAGCAATAGGCAAGGGGCAAGAGCTTCGTGTTACTAAATAAATAAAGTCGAAATTCAAAAATGGTATTTAAATGATGAAAGATTTTAATCAAAAAATTATAAAGTGATGTACAATACTATAAATGATTTTTCTATAAGATTTCGAAGAGCAAAGTTTAAATTGAATCTTCGTATTTGCTTATTGGTTTTTGCCAATTGCTTATTAGTAATTTCCTGCAAAAGCAAGAAAGAGACAGTAATTAATAAAGATGAATATTATACCTGTAGTATGCATCCACAAATCATGGAAGATAAACCCGGCCTTTGTCCTATTTGCCACATGGATTTGATTGTTGTTAAAAAGACCAACACATCCGCAGATGAAATTATGTTGAATGATGAACAGGTAAGGTTGGGAAATATTCAAACCGATACAATTCGCAATGGCACCATTGGCGACAAACTGGTTTTAACAGCAACCTTGAATACAGACGAATCAAAAGTAAACAGTGTCAACGCAAGGATAATGGGCAGGATTGACAAATTGTATTTTAAAAATCCTGGTGAATATGTTTCAAAGGGAGCACATCTCTACGACCTATACAGCGAAGAACTGAATAATGCTAAACAGGAATTTATAGCTGCGTTGGAAAAACAGCAAACCCTTGATAATTCGATCATTGATTTTAATCGCTTAGTTGAAAGCGCAAAAATGAAATTACTTTTATGGGGCATGAGTGAAGGTCAGTTGAATGAATTAAAAACAACAAAAAAATCATCACCGCTCACTTCTTTTTACAGCAGCGCATCAGGGTATATTACGGCGCTTCCGGTTATGGAAGGACAGTATGCATCGGAAGGGACGACCATTGTGAAACTGGCAGACCTATCGTCTTTATGGGCCGAGGCGCAGGTGTATGCATCGCAACTTTCGGCGCTTGATTTAAATGGCATGGCCATTGTTCAGGTTCCTGATTTACCGGGTAAAGAATGGAAAGGGAAAATTGAATTTGCCAATCCTGAAATAGCAACAGACAGCAGGTTAAATCTTGTAAGAGTTGTGATACCAAACGCAAACGGAATATTAAAACCCGGCATGCCCGCCTATGTAAAAATTAAAAGCAAGGAAATAAATACCCTTACGTTGCCAACTGACGCTGTATTAAGAGATGGAAAAATGAATACGGTTTGGATTCAGTCAGGCAAAAATAGTTTTAAAATGAAAATGGTGGAAACAGGTTTGGAAAGTGGAGACCGGATACAAATAAAATCAGGTTTGCAAAATGGCGATGTGGTTGTTATGAAAGGGGCATACCTTTTACATAGTGAATATGTGTTTAAAAAAGGGAGCGACCCGATGGCTGGAATGAAAATGTAACGTTTTAAAATCTTTTACTAAAAGACATAACTGTAATTCAATGCGCAAAATTATAGGAGAATTCTCCTGAAAATTATTTAACAATCTCTCTAAAGCATTCGTTGTGGGGTATTAATACCTCGGTATGAGAATCACTTGCAGTCACTGCGAAATATTGCTTGTCTCACCCGATTCAATCCCCCCGTAATAATAGTATTTACAATGGATTTCAATGTAGAACAATTAAAAATTTCAGCATAAATATTTCCCGCTATTTGGAGCATGGTTTGCCTTTATTATCGGTGGAAACGCCAGCTTATTAAAAGAATAAAGGAATATCAAATGACAAAAACTACCAAAGAAAAAATTACTACTAATCATAACTAATTTATTAAATGCCCTACCGGTATCAAAGGTTTTTTAGTTAGAATTTGCAATATCAAACCAAAACCCAATTGGTGCCATACGCTATTTGGTACCTATTTACCAGAAATCGGCACAGTCTGTAAAATGATTGGACGGATCTTTTAAAAGTCAACAGCCAGTCTTCGTTAAATCTACTTTGTGGGGTATTAATACCTCGTTATGAGAAGCACTTTCAGTCACTACGAAAAGTTGCTTGTCTCAACCGATTCAATCGCCGTATAATAGTCGTATTTACGGCGCATTTTTGACTGAAACAATTAATATTTCGAGAACAAACATTTGCAGCTATTTGGAGCATGGTTTGCCGCTACTATTTATAAATAATTCAACATAAAATATCAAAACAATGAAAAAGAACCAAAATGAACCGTTGCTCCATAGCGTAAAGCAAGGTTTACACGAAAACATGAGTTCAGGAACTTATACCTGCTCCATGCATCCGGAAGTAAAATCAGACAAGCCCGGCAAATGCCCCAAGTGTGGGATGGAATTAATAAAGAAAGATTAATTAAATCGGGCAACAGCAATACTGAAGAACGGGCAACAGCGTATCTGAAGATATTTTTTAAAATTATAAAGATGAAAATTCAAAAGACAATTTCGGTAGTATTTGCTTCAATGTTTATGCTGCTACTATGCTTTACAACAAGTAATTCTTTTGCACAAACTAAAACCAAGCATGCAATGATGAAAGATTACTGTATGATGAAAGACGGTAAGATGATGGTAATGAAAGATGGTAAAACAATGCAAATGGATAAAGACATGACCATGAAAAATGGAACAATGGTTATGACTACCGGGGAATGTACTATGACCGATGGTAAAAAGATGATGATGAAGGAGGGCGACTGTATGGAAATGAGTGGAAAAATGTGTAGCGATAAAATGAAAAAAGGGATGATGAAAAAAGATAAAATGGCTATGAATTATTCCTGCCCTATGCACCCGGAAGTTACAAGCGATAAGCCTGGTAAATGTTCTAAATGTGGGATGGACTTAACAAAGTCTAAAAAAGAACAAATGAAAATGGGCGTAACGAAAATGTACACTTGCCCAATGCACCCTGGAGTTACAAGCGATAAACCCGGCAAATGTTCTAAGTGTGGAATGGATATGGCGAAGAAAAATTAATGATCGCTGCTTTGTATAAACTACTATTAATAATTAAAACTCAAAATCATGGAAAAATCAATTGAACATACTTATCATATTGGTGGTATGAGCTGCGGTGGCTGTGTTTCAACAGTTAAACAAAAATTATCCAGTGTGGCAGGTGTTACAGCTGTAACCGTTGATCTGGGAAAGAAGGAAGCACAAATCACTTCATCTGAAGAGATTAAAACAGATACGCTCCGGCGTGCCTTCAGTAATACAAACTATACCATCTCTGAACTTAACGTTAAAATAAGTTAAGCGTGTAGTTTCCTCAGATAGTAAATAGTTTAAACAAACATTTAATAACCTAAAAATGAATAACATGAAAACGGCAGTAAAAATTTTAATGGCAGTGGGATTAGTTGGAACAATGCTTAGTTGCAAAACAACTTTTAATGCCAGCAAAACATTGCAGGTAGAAGAAAACAGACAGGCACTTTATCAGGAAATAATTACAAACCCTGCTCAGTTAACCAACTTCATCGGCGAGGCACAAAAAAATGAAGATGCAAAAAAGATAATGATGAAGGCCCATATGGAACAGATGGAATCTGGAAATATGAAAATGATGATGGAGAAAAACCCCGAAATGAAGGAAAAAATGCAGTCCCATATGATGATGATGATGGAAAAAAATCCGGAAATGATGGAAAAGATGCAAGCCCACATGCAGATGATGATGGAGAAAAATCCCGAAATGATGCAAAAGATGCAAGCCCACATGCAGATGATGATGGACAAAAATCCTGAAATGATGCAAAAAATGCAATCTAAAATGCTCGACAAAATGACGGAGAGTGAAATGGGACGTAAAATGATGATGGAAAAAATGCAAGCTAACAATGAGATGAAAAAAGAGATGAAAGAAGGGACAATGCAAACGATGAATGAACACCCTGAAATGATGGAAGAAATGATGCAGAAAATGATGGAAAAGAACCCGGAGATGATGATGAATATGATAGAAAAAAATCCGGAGATGATGAAGAAAATGAAAAACAGCATGAAACAAAAGGGAATGATGAATAGAAAGAAAAAAATGAATTAAGAGCGTGGCAAGTAAAAAAGATGATGCAAAAAAAAAGCCTGCCTTGTTGTGAGACAGGGATATGACCGAAGCAGATCATGCAAAAAAAGGATGTTGATAAATAATCGCTTAAGTTATCTCAAACGAGGTAATGCCTCAATTTCCTAAAAACTGTAACCAGCCTAAAATTGTCCATTATGGCAAGAATTACTATCAATATAGACACGGACGGCGACGAGCCGAAAGTTACCACTACAACCGAAAATATCAACGCTGCTATTCCAAATGCAGCGCCGCCAAAAGAGGAATCACCAAAAGAGCAATCGAAGGAAGCAATTCCAAAAGTGGAATCTGCAAAAGAATAAAAGAAAGAAGAAACTTCTCCGGAAAAAGAATCCACTAAGGATGAATCTCCAGCAAAAGACGAACCGAAGAAAATGGATATGACTGACGAGGAGCATGCAAAAATGAGTGCGGATAAAGCAGCAGAAAAAGAGTCACCAGCAGACGATACTTCAAAGAAAGGCGACCAGAAAATGGATATGAGTGCAGCCGGGCATGCCAAAATGCAACATGGTAATGCGCCAATGGGAATGCAGGGGCACGACCATCATAAAATGATTGCTGATTTTCGCTTACGTTTTTTTATTTGTTTGGGGCTTTCTATTCCGATAATGGTATTATCTCCGATGCTTCAAATGTTGGTGGGCATAAATTGGCAATTTGTAGGTTCGCAATATGTAGCATTCGCATTATCCACTATTGTTTTCTTCTACGGTGGTTTACCTTTTCTAAAAGGATTTTGGAACGAAATAAAAACCCGTACACCGGGGATGATGATATTGATTGCAGTGGCTATTTCAACTGCCTACATATACAGCACAGCAACGGTGTTTGGTTTAAAGGGGGAAGATTTTTTCTGGGAGTTGGCAACGTTGATTACTATCATGTTGCTTGGTCACTGGCTCGAAATGAAATCCATTGCAGGTGCATCCCGGGAACTGGAATTGCTGGTGCAGTTAATGCCGGACGAAGCACATCTTGTAACGGGCGATAAAATCAGTGATGTAAAAACAGATTCGCTTAAAGCGGAAGACATCATTCTTATTAAGCCCGGCGAAAAAATTGCCGCCGATGGATTAATTGCAGAGGGGGAAAGCTATTTAAATGAATCCATGCTTACCGGTGAATCGGCTCCTGTAAAAAAAATAAAAGGCCAGAAAGTTATTGCGGGTTCTATCAATGGCAATGGCTCCATAAAAATTACAGTAACACACGCTGCGAAAGATTCTTATCTATCTACTGTAATTAAGATGGTAGATGATGCACAAAAATCAAAATCAAAAACACAACTCCTTGCCGACAGAGCTGCACTCGTTCTAACCATCGTTGCATTATCACTCGGCTTTGGAACGTTTGCTTTTTGGTTGATATACGGGGAGACACTTCAATTTGCATTGGAAAGAATGGTTACGGTAATTGTAATTTGTTGTCCCCATGCATTGGGTTTGGCTGTGCCATTGGTAGTTGCTATTTCTACTTCGCTGGCTGCCAAAAATGGATTGCTCATTAAGAACCGAACAGCCTTTGAAAACTCCCGAAAAATTACCACCCTCATTTTTGATAAAACTGGAACACTCACCATCGGGAAATTTGAAGTAGCCCGAATTAAGTCCCTACAATCAGGGTTGGATGAAAAGGAGATTATTCGCATCGCATCGGCATTGGAACAAAATTCCGAACATCCCATTGCAACCGGGATACTTGCCAAAGCAAAAGAACTTTCTGTTACAATTCCTGCAGCAACTAATTTCAAAGCCATCACTGGCAAAGGAATTGAAGCGGAAGTAGAAGGGAAAGATATCAAAGTGGTAAGTCCCGGCTATCTCAAGGAAAATAATATCGCTTTACCCGAAAATTATGCAGGCAGCAATGCAGAAACAATTGTGTTCATTTTGGTGGATGGTAAACTGGCCGGGTACATTTCGTTGGGAGATAAAATACGGCCAGAATCTGCTGAAGCAATACAAACGCTTCACGACAATAAAATCAAATCCATTTTGCTAACCGGTGATAATGCCACCGTTGCAAAAAGCGTAAGCGATGAATTAAAGATGGATGGATATATTGCAGAAGTTTTACCTGACCAGAAATTAGAAAAAATAAAAGAGCTGCAGGCTAAAGGAGAATTTATTGCCATGACAGGTGACGGCGTAAACGATGCACCTGCATTGGCACAAGCAGATATAGGAATTGCAGTAGGAAGTGGTAGCGACATTGCTGCCGAAACTGCAGGTATCATTTTAGTAAACAGCAACCCGAAAGACATTACAAGTTTGATACTATTCGGTAAAGCCACCTATCGAAAAATGATTCAGAATTTAATTTGGGCAACCGGCTACAATGTGGTGGCCATACCGCTTGCAGCAGGTGTACTTTACAAATGGGGCATTCTGTTAACACCTGCAGTTGGTGCAGTATTAATGAGTGTAAGTACCATTGTAGTTGCCATCAATGCAAAATTGCTGAGAGTGAAAAAAGCTGAATGATTATTGTAAGAAAGTTTATAACAAAAAAAATACCAACCGGGTAACAGCGCAACTGAAGGGCAGGCAACAGTGCTTCTGAAGAAATTTTTAATTATCAATACAATGATGAACGATCATTCCTGGGGTTGGGGCATGGGTTGGGGTATGTGGATTATTCCAATTGCTGTTATCCTGGTGCTTGTCTTTTTTTTGAGAGGCAGACGCCGAAAATAAAATTGCTAAAAAATTAAGTTAATGAAATGGGATTGCTTTACTCCTTCAAAAGCAATTTATAAATCAGATATAGCATTGGTATTGCATATGACTGCAGGGCTATGATTGCTTTAGTGAATTAGACCAACTGCATTGCGTATGAAAAGATAACCAATACAATGTTTTCCCGATAGCGTCATACTTTTTCCCGATTTTATAGTTAATAATTCTCAGGTCGTCTCACATTTGCGTTCAAATAAAAGAACTGCAGATGTATTTTACAAAAATTATTACAGCTATTATATTATTACTAAGTTTTGTTATTGCAAACGCCCAGCAAAAAGATAGTACCCAAACTTTAAAAGAAGTAATTATCAACGGCTATAAAACTGTAAATGGAATTGGACATTTATTAGAGATGAAAGAGGGAATTATTTATGCCGGCAAAAAAACAGAAGTAATTATTGTTGACAGTCTCGATGCCAACAAAGCAATCAACAATACCCGCCAGATACTTGGACGAATACCTGGCCTTACCATTGTCGAAACAGAAAGCAGTGGCTTTACAGCAAATGGTATTGCTACAAGAGGATTAAATCCTACCCAGAGTATTGAAATGAATACCAGGCAAAATGGATACAACATCAGTGCAGATGTTTATGGCTATAATGAAGCCTATTATATTCCACCAATGGAAGCAGTAAAAAGAATTGAATTGGTAAGAGGAGCATCTTCTCTGCAGTTTGGAGCACAGTTTGGTGGCCTCATTAATTACATAACAGAGGATGCGCCAAAAGATAAACCTTTCCAATTTATTACATCGCAAACAGTGGGTAGTTTTGGTTTGTACAATGCGTTTACTTCGGTTGGAGGTAATTATAAAAAACTTAGTTACTATGGATTTCTGCAATATAGAAACATGAGTGGCTACCGTCCAAACAGCCAGCAGTCGCAGGTTTCAGGTTTTGGCAAAATTCAATACACGCCATCAAAAAAATTAAATATTGGCCTTGAGTATTCTTTGCTCCGCAATACAATTCAAATGCCCGGCGGCCTTTCCGACAGTTTGTTTAACGCAAACCCCAAGGCATCCATCAGGGCAAGAAACTGGATAAAAAGTCCGTGGAATATTGTTAGTAATTATATCAACTTCAACCCAACCGATAACAGCAGCCTCAGTTTAAAAACTACTTATCTTTTTAGTAACCGTTCCCTTGTTTGGCGCAATGAAGATGGTGGTGCTGCTGCATTGGATGAAATTGATCCGCAAACCAATCAATTTGTACCCAGAGAAGTGGAAAGTGAAGACATGCATAGCATTGCAACCGAAGCAAGATTCTCTACCAATTATCATTTAGGCAAAAGCAAATCAACGCTGGCGGGCGGGGTACGCTTTACTTATGCCTGGTTTAAAAGACTGGGAGGTGGAGAAGGAACTACCAACAGCGATTATGATTTAACTGTTTCCGGTGATTGGGGAAAAAAATTAAATTTTACTACTACCAACTTTGCTCCATTCGTTGAAAATATTTTTCGGATTGGAAATAAATTCACAGTAACGCCAGGCATCCGGCTTGAATATTTAAATAGTACTGCAAACGGTTATAAAATCGATGAGATCTATAAAGTATTTACCGATAAAAGTAAAAACAGGCATTTTCTCCTAAGTGGTATTGGCTTTGAATACAAGCCAACATTCAATGCTGGTTTTTATGCAAATATTAGCCAGGCCTACAGACCAGTTGAATATGGACAACAACAGCCTTTTGGCGTAACTTCAAAAATTGACCCTAACTTAAAAGATGCCAGTGGTTTTAATTCGGACCTTGGTTACAGAACCACCATAAAAAATTATTTTAATGCAGATGTTAGTCTATTTTACCTTGCATACAATAACAGGATTGGCGAAATTGTAAAAGCAGATCCGGTAACAGGTGTTGATTATGGATACAGAACCAATGTGGCCAACAGCGTACACAAAGGGCTGGAAGCTTATGTAGAATTCAATGTTGTAAAATATTTAAATCAGTCGTCAAATCAAGGGCTTAGTATCTTTAATTCATTCGCTTATATTGATGCAAAATATACCAGTGGAGAATTTAAAGGCAACAGAGTTGAAGCCGCTTCTAAAGTGATTGAAAGAGTTGGTATCATTTATAATAACCAGCATTTTTCCTCCACTTTCCAATTTAATTATACAGGTGATGCTTTTGGCGATGCAACCAATGTACAACTTAGCGATAACCCAATTGCTGGTTACATTCCGGCTTATACTGTTTTAGATTGGAGCGCTACTTATAAAATAAAAAACTACGCAATAAAAGCTGGTGTAAATAATATTGCTGACAAAGCATATTTCACCCGAAGAACAGATGAGTATCCAGGCCCTGGCATTATACCTGCAGTGGGAAGAAGTTTTTATATAGGATTAACTGCTAAATTTTAATTAGAAATGAAGAAGATAAAATTACAATAACATTTTTGATGACTGCCTTTGGCTGGTATTGCTGTAATATTTTAATCTTGTAATGAAGAAAAAGATTTTGTCGCTGCAGGGGTTAATACAGTCCCTACTCCACCCCTTCATTGGCAGTTTGTAAAACAAATTTCCATTTGCCTCCTGGCTGCTTTTTCCAGATGGTAACATAGGTGCCGAATAGTACACTATCAGTATTTTTTAGCTTGTAGGAATAAATGCCATAGGTGTATCCCAACTCACCGGAAGCTGCGATACTGGCGCTTTTGGGCTCCCATGTCATAATATATGCTGAATCGTTGCTCTGGCTGATTAAGTCAACTGCATCGCCACCGGTTACAGGAAAATTATTGGGCCGCAGCAACACGCCGTTGCTGTCAATATATTCCATATATGCCGAACGCATACCTTGCAGTTCACTCATTTTAGAGAACGACCTGTCTGCATCCAACAGCTCCATTTTTAGTGCAACCGTATTTACCACCGGCTTCTTTTGACTGCAGGAAAATAACATCCCGGATAAAATAAATGAAAATAAAATTTTACTCATTTTGCTTTGTGCATGAATGCGATTAAACTACTGCTAAAAAAAATAAAAAGGCGAAAGTATTAAACAATACCCTCGCCATGATGCAGGAAATATCACCTGCCTAAATAAGCCCTTCCGGGCTTTATAAAAAACTTTATACTTACAAATAATTAAATGTGTAAAGCTTCCTTCTTTGCCAATAGTACCTCTACTGTTTCCTGGTACATTTCATCAGGCACGCAACAATCTACCGGGCATACTGCAGCACATTGCGGCTCTTCATGAAAACCCTGGCATTCGGTGCATTTGTTAGGGGTGATGTAATAAGTATCTGAACTCACCGGAGTATTGCGGGCGTCACTGTCTACAAGTGTTCCGTCTAATAAAGTGTACATACCTTTTACTGTGGTACCATCAGATATGGCCCATTCCACACCGCCTTCATAAATAGCATTGTTAGGACATTCGGGCTCGCATGCACCGCAGTTTATACATTCGTCTGTTATTTTAATAGCCATTACTTTTGATTTAGAAATTAGGAATAACGAAATTTGAATACAAAATAAGTTTATAGTGATG
>JBBQEA010000048.1:0-26391 GCA_038320245.1 Chitinophagales bacterium
TCAATGCAAGAAAGTAACAGACGCCAGGCTAAAGAACAAGCTTACCGGCAAAGAAATAAAAATAAGAGCCAATCATCCCTTAGCAGTTACCGAAATTTTACAAAAATTTGACCTGCTGACCTAAAATGGACAAGTCGGGAACTATTTTCTTCACTTTTATTTATCAACCATATGACTTTTTAATTTCTAACGAAGTAACACCACATTTCCTTTCCTGCTGATAACCCTGTTTTTATAATCTACCCCTTCGGCAATCCAAACATAGCCGCCAATGTTTTGGGCAACGCCATTGTAATTGCCATCCCAGCCCTCAGCAGGGTTGGATGTTCTGAAAACCTCCTTTCCCCAGCGGTTAAAAATGCTGAAATACCTGAACTCTTTTATACCAACCGGAATTGCATGCAACAGTTTATTATATCCATTGGGACTAAAGGCAGTGGGCACATATATTTCTGCAATGCTAAAAACTTTTAGGACGATGTCATCGGTTGCATCGCAGCCATTGGCGGTGCTGGCAGTAACAGTATAAGTAATGTCGGTGCTTACAATTGCTACCGGATTTTTTATGAATGGATTGTTTAATCCATTAGTTGGCGACCACAGGTAAGCTGTAAATCCTGCATTGTTTACATCCACTGCATTTAATGTGACCGGCTGATTGATGGGCAAAACTGTATCTCGGCCTGCAAAAACTTTTAGTGGAGCTGTAACCCTTATTTTCACCGTATCACTATTTAATGAAGTACATCCAATGGTATTGGTAACTTTTAAAACGTATTCCAATATACCGGTAGGCGGAGCAACAATGATGGGGTTTTTAATAGCCGGGTTCGATAAATAATCAACTGGCGACCATTGATACCTATTTCCGCCGCTTCCATCTAACGCTCCGTTGTTACCAAAACAAATAACCGTATCCGGACCAGCATTGGCAACAGGAACCGGGCTTACATAAACCAACCCTGATTTTATATCACCATCGCATCCAGCTGCGGAACGCTCCTGAAGTGTAAGGAGATAGGTGCCTGCTGTATTCCAGGTAATGCTGATTTTATTTGTAACGGAAGCTTGTGTTACTCCATCAACTTTCCATGTGTAAGTTGACGTTGTGGCCAAACTGGTTACACTATAAATTCTGGTGGTTCCAATACATACTGAATCAGGCATTGCTATTTGTGCAATTGCCTGCGTTGTGCATAAAAGCAGCACCGCCAACACAAAACTATATCGTAACCGTTTAAACATTTTTATTTGTACGCTACAGCCGATTATTCCACGGCAGTAAATTTTATAAGTCCATTTTTATTAATTATTAAATCAGTTTCTTTAAAATGGTATCTCTGATAATAGCTCCAGTCATGCTCACCTGCTTTTCTTTCGGAAGCTGGTGAGCATATTTTACAGCAATTATTGAAATACTTTTTATTGACATTTTTTTTTAATCATTTCTCCATATTTAATTATGTGTTATCGGAGATGTTACTGGTTTAGGATTAATAGTTACAGCTTTTGTTCCATTTCCGGAACATCCGCTTGCAGCAACGGATTCAGTAACACTAACCGAACCTGCACCTGCTGTTGTCCAGGTAACAGCGATGGAATTTGTGCCTTGTCCGGCTGATATGGTTCCGCCAACTACCACCCATGCATAACTGTTTCCCGGAACATCCGGTGTACTGTAGATTGCAGTGCTTCCACCAACACTTTCACAAATTGGGCTTGGCCCGGAAATGACTGGTGTTGGTATTGGATTAACATTTACCTCGACTGGTTTTATAGCAGCACATCCCGCCGCTGTAGTTCCTTTAATGTAATAAGTATTGGCAGTTGCAATGGCAGCTGTTGTAAATGGTATCGTTGCTGCGGCATCCGTCCAATAAGTAAATGTTAAGCCTGCGGTTGACCCTGCAGTAATTGCTGCAGCAGTAATATCGACTGTAGCAGGTGTACAAACTGCAGTTGGATTGGTAATTACCAAATTTGGAAGCGGAGTAACAGTTACTATTACAGGTTTTATATCAGCACAACCTCCGGCAGATGTACCCTTGATGTAATAGGTATTGGCAGTTGCCGTGGTTGGAGTAGTATAAGCTACCGTTCCTGCCGCATCTTGCCAGTAGCTGAAGGTTAAGCCTGCTGTTGAACCAGTAGTGATTGCGGCAGCAGTAATATCAATGGTACCGGGTGCACAAACTGCAGGCGGATTGGTAATTACGATTGTTGGCAATGGAGTAACAGTTACTGTTACAGGTTTTATATCAAAACAGCCTCCGGCAGATGTACCCTTGATATAATAGGTATTGGCAGTTGCAGTTGTTGGAGTAGTATAGGCTAACGTTCCTGCTGCATCTTGCCAGTAAGTGTAGGTTAAGCCTGCAGTAGAACCGGTAGTGATTGCGGCAGCAGTGATATCGACTGTACCGGGTGCACAAACTGCTGCAGGATTGGTAACTACCAGTGTTGGAATGGGAGTAACTGTAACAATAATTGTAACCGGGTTGCCAGGGCAACCTAAAGAATTGGTTTCTACAAGCTGTAAAGTTGCAGTACCAATACTCGTCCAGTTTACGGTTATTAAGTTGGGAGTTGCACCCGCAGTGATTGTTCCATTTCCACTTGCTAATGGCGTAACGGTCCATGTATACGTAGAGCCGGCATTTAGCACTACACCATAGGGCTCAGTAGTATTCAAACAAACAGACTGGTTACCCGTATTTGGATAGGGACCCTGCGCCATCGCATTTGCAGCGCTGAGAAACAGCATCAACATGATTGCCCATTTTATAAGATGGTTCTGTGATTTCATGATTTTCAATTTTGTATTGTATGTAAAAAGATTTTGTGCAATTGGCATCGGAAATAGTTTTTGCATTTCCCCGGGTTTATGCAAATAATATTTTTTTGAGTTTTTCTTTGATTTTGTAAATGAAAGAACCAGCAACCTTAGCCAATCTAAAAGCTGATTCCCAAAATCCCCGAATAATATATTCCGGATTTTTTCTTTCAATTGATTGCTGAATTTTTTCGTATTCATTTTTTATAATTAGTTGTGATAAATTATTATTGGTATTGGTGTAGGGTTTACTGTAATGGTTAATGTTGTTGTACCAGCACACTGTGCCGCAGTTGGCGTAAATGTATAAGTTGTAGTAGTTGTATTGTTCAATGCCGGTGCCCATGTTCCTGTGATACCATTGAGCGAAGTTGTTGGTAAAGCAGTTAGTGTAGCGCCCGAACAAATTGCAGGAACCGGATTAAATGTGGGAGTTATATTACCGGGAGTAGTTACTATTGCACTAGTGGTATTTATACAACCTCTTGCATCTTTAACAGTAACACTATATGTAGCGGCTGCCAGCCCTGTAAAAATATTGCTTGCCTGAAACGTAACTCCGTTTTTGCTGTAAGTAAGGGGAACGGTTCCTCCTGTGGCTGTAGCTGTAATGGATCCATCATTTAATCCGCAGGTTGCATCGGATGCTGCTGCGGTGATGGTTGGGCCTGCTAAATTCAGCAGGTTAACGGGTAATGTTTTTAAACATAGATTGGCATCCCTCACATACAATGTATAACCTCCGGCAAGCACAGCGTTAAAAATATTACTTGCCTGAAAACTGACTCCATCAATGGAATATTGCAATGGAGCTGTACCACCAGTTGCAGAAGCTGTTATCTTTCCGTTAGCAATACCACAAGCTGCGTCGATAGTAACGGCAGTAAGTACCTGTGGGCCGTTTGTATTGCCAACCAACAATGCCTTGGTGGCAATGCATCCATTGGCATCTTTTACGGTGATGGTATAGGTGCCGGGTACCATGGCTGTAAAAGAATTACCCGCTTGAAAAGTAATTCCATCTTCACTGTATTGGTAAGGCAATGTGCCACCCGTTGCCGTTATATTAATGCTTCCATTGGCGGTACCACATTTTGCAGCAGTGATTGCACTTGTAAAAGTAGGGGCACCGATATTGCCAATGTTGATACCTGTTGTGCTGGTACATCCTCGGTCATCTTTAATGGTAACAGTATAAAAGCCAGCAGCCAAACCACTAAAAGTATTGCTGCTTTGATAAACAGTTCCATTGATGCTGTAAGTGTAGGGCGCAGTACCCAAAGAGCCTGTTGTAATAATACTTCCATCAATGTTATTGCAGGTAGTTGCAATTGTAAATGCTGTAACTTTTGGAATTGCAATGGCAGCAACATTTACTGAAATAATATTGTAACAATTAGTAGCGTCTTTTACATACAATGAATAAGTTGCTGCCGCCAAATTCGAAAATAAATTGCTTGTTTGAAAAGTAAAGCCATCAATGCTGTATTGTAATGGTGCTACTCCGCCAGTACCCGTTGCTGTAATACTTCCATTGATCGCATTACAGGACGCTGCTATTGTTGTTGCAGTAACTTCCGGCCCTGTTGGGTTAACAATCGTAACAACTTTACTATTGGAACAGCCTGTTCCATCTTGCACTGTTATGGTATAAGTTCCGGAGGCCAGATCTGTAAAATCACCGGTTGATTGAAGCGGGCCTCCATCAATACTATACGCTAATGCCGGCGTTCCGCCGCTTCCTGCTGCTGTTATAGTGCCATCATTTAAAGCACAAGTGCCGTTTGTTTTTGTAAAATTGAGCGATGGCCCGCCAATGGAAGGGACAATCACCGTTATTGTATCCAGGCACCCTCCCGGAGTTTCGGGCGGACCAGCATCAAAACTTTCATCATCAGCTAAAATAAAAGTATAGGTACCTGCGGCTAATCCTGTAAAAGTTGTACTGGGGTCAAACTCAACCCAGGGCCCGCCAATACCACTAATGCTCGCATGATAAGGCGTATTGGGACCAATACCTGTAAGAGTTATTGAACCATTGTTTGTATTGCAGGCAGTGCCGGTTACGGCTGCCGATGCTGTGGAGTTAACAGCAATTTTAATAGTTGCAAAAATTGTTTTGGTGCATCCGATGGCATCCATTGCTGTAACCGCATGCGTGCCCGGTGCAACATTTAAAAATAGTTGGGTGCTATTAGGAATGAATGGACCAAAATCGAGACTGAATGTACAGGAATTACAGTTGGCATTGTTAACACGGGGGTTGGTAATTTTTCCCGAACCAGCATTGCAGATATAGGCATCCTTCGCTGTTACCGTAAAAGCAGCAATACCAGGTCCAGCGCCAGTATTGGTAATTGTTACAGGCAGTATGCCTACACAACCAGTGCCATCTTTTAAGTATATAGTGTAGTTGCCGGCTGCCACATTAACGAATGTATCGGATGCCTGATAAGTTATACCGTTGATACTGTAGGTTAGAGGAGCTACACCGCCTGTGCCAGTCACAAAAATTATCCCATTTGCACTGCTGCAGGTAGCATCAATTGTTGTTGCGCTTATTGATGCACTTGAAACAGCGTCAACAGTAGCCGTGCTTGTTACAATGCATCCATTCGCATCTTTTACATACACTGTATAGTTACCAGCTGCCAGGCCGGTAAAAATATTACTGGCCTGGTAAACCGTTCCGTTTTTGCTGTATTGCAAAGTGCCGGTACCTCCGGTTGCAGTGGCCGTAATCACACCGTTGTTTAAGTTGCAGCTAGATGCAACGGCACTAACATCAAGGGTTAGCCCGGAAACATTATTGACTGTTACAGTAGTAGTGCTTTCACATCCACCAGCATCTTTTATTGTGATTGTGAATACCATGTTTGGTGCTAATCCGGTAAAAACATTACTTGCCTGAAAAGTAGCACCGTCGATGCTGTATTGATATGGGGGATTTCCCACGCTTCCTGTTGCAGTAATGCTTCCATCATTTGTACTGCAAGATGCTGCTGCTGAAACCGCCGTTATGGAAGGTCCGGCAATATTTGTAACAACTATAGATGATGCAGCTATACAGCCAGGCGCATCCCTTGTATATATAATATAATTGCCTGCTGCTAATCCTGTAAAAATATTGCTACCCTGAAAAGTAACGCCATTGATGCTGTACTGAAATGGACCTGTACCTGTTGCCGCAGCAGTAATACTTCCATTGCTTGCAGTGCAGGATGAAGATGCTGATGTTGCAGTTACAGTTGGGCCATTACTATTTGCCACTGTAACAGAGATGCTGCTTATACAGCCTGTAAAGTCTTTAACAGCAATGTTGTAAACGCCGGCAGCCAAACCTAAAAAAATATTACTGCCCTGGTACAGTCCATTGTTGATGCTATATTGCAAGGGAGCAACGCCACCGCTGCCGGTTGCTTTAATCGTTCCATTTACGTTACTGCATGCTGCTGGGGTAGTAGTTGCCGTTATTGTGGGTGCCGGCGTGTTGGTAATTGTAACTGTTGTACTGTTGATACATCCATTGGCATCTTTTACGGTTACCGTGTAAGCGCCGGGTGTAAGGTTGGTAAAAATATTACCAGACTGAAAAATATTGCCATTGATGCTGTATTGAAGTGCGCCGGTGCCACTGCTTCCAAATGCGGTAATGGTTCCATTGTTATTGCCACAGGTGGCTGCAGCAGGTATAGCATTTATTAATGGCGCTACAGAGCTTGTAATATTTACAATCACTGCATTGGTACATCCGGTAGCATCCTTCACCTTTAAAGTGTACTGCCCGGTAAGCAGGCCTGTAAAAAAATTGCTGGTTTGATAGGTTACCCCATTGTCTGAACTGTATTCATATGGAACGGTGCCACCGCTAGCATTTGCAGTAACAGTACCGTTGTTACTTCCGCAATCGGCATTGGTTTGTGTAAAACTTACTAAGGGTCCGTTGGTATTTACAAGCGTTATAATTGTTGAGTTAACACAACCACCAGCATCTTTAACTATGATGGTATAGATACCTGCTGCTAATCCTGTAAAAACTCCACTTGCTTGAAAAGTGACGCTATTAATGTTATAAGTGTACGGCCCCGCAGTGCCTGAGCCTGTTACAGTAATACTGCCGGAACTGGCACTGCAGGTGGTATTAACCTGTGATGTTGAAATGGTTGGTGCAGGGATATTAAATGTGGCAGATGCCTGTGAGCCGCTGCAGGATAAATTAATTGTTGCAATGATTGTATAACTAACGTTTGGGGCAATGCCGGCAAATACGCCTGATGTGTTTGTTGCAATTTGTGTACCGGCTGTGTACAAATTATAGGTAATTACAGAACCTGCAGGCGGCGTTGGGCTAACCGTAGCCGTTGCACTGTTGGTTGCGCAATCGGGTACAACTTTTACTGTGTAAAAAGTAGATGGGCAATAGGCAGCTACATCAATCGAAGCAACAAACCCATCACCACTTGCATATAATAATTTTTTAGCTTCATCATAAGCCAGATCAAACACATGCTTTCCTGCAAAACCGGGTATAGAAATATCTGCAGCGGCAGCATCATTAAAAACTACACCATCAAACTTATATACTTTAATGTCCCCATTTGCTCCTCCAACAAAAACATTATCACAGGCATCGGCAATGATACCTCCCTGCATAAAAGCTGTATTGGCAGTAGTTAAAGCAGTACCTGCACCAGCACCGGTAGCTTTATCAAAAGCTTTTAAATTTTTACCATCCCAATAGTATAGATAAGATGCATTTACCCACAGCATATTGGCAGAATTATCAACCAGTCCTGATGCAACAAGGTAAGGACGATTAGCTGCTTCATTAACTGTAGTGTAGCCGGATGAAACATTCCATGCAATGGAAGCAGCACTATAGGGAGCTGTATTTTTATACATTTTATTGCCGATAGACGGCGTGCCAATCAACGAGCCATAAATAGTGTACATATCATTGGTAGCAGGATCAAATACAAAATCAGCAATATCCTGTGCCCACCCGCTACCGCCTGTATACCCGATGCCTGTTACATTTAATGCTGCGACAGTTGTAGAAGGTGGAGCAAAAACGCCAAAATTGATATTGGAATTGGTGCCACCTCCGGCAATTAATATTTGTGGTGAACCATTGTTACAATTCCAGTACATTTTCCATGCCTCCCGGAAATTAGGATTGGCTGCAGTGATATAGTTATCATATAAGCCGGTGGAACTAACCCTTATCACCTGGAAACCTGTAGTAGGATTAAAACCCTGCCCAAGGTAAATATTGCCGGTTGGTTTTTCTACCATCCAGCCACCATAATAGGTGCCAAAAGTCCAGGACGGAATTGTTAACGTACCATTGAAAGTCCATTGCAAAACACCGGCAGCGTTGTATTTTGCCAGGCTATGTGTGGTAGTGTAGGCGCCACCACCTGTAACATAAATATTGCCTGCATAATCAAAATCTACATCCTTTGCTTTGCCCGCATTTAAACCTATAAGGTTGCCTGTGGCTGTTACAAAAGGATCTATTACAAGTGTTCGGGTGTTATCGAGGGCTTCAGTTGTAGTAAACCTTACTTCATTACCTGCTGTTTTAAAAATTATGGGGATTTTTGTAGTTGGCTGATCTTTATAAAAACTAACTGGAGCAGTTTGGGATAGCGCCCCAATAGCTGTTTTAATCAGCAACACATCAGTAGCGTTTTTTATACTTTTTACATCACCACCTATTTGCATTTTGATGGCGTTGATATCAGCGCCTGGTTTTAAAATGATGCTGTATTCAAAACCAGGTTTATTTTTGGATGAAAAAAAATACATTATATCAACGCCGGGATACATTTCTTTATAAGTAATTTTTTTATAGGCAAAAGCCTTTTCCTGCAGCATGCCATATGTGTGGTAGTCGGATGTTTTTTCTTCGGCAACAATTTCCGGGTTAGGGTTTGCATTCAGCCATTCTATTGTTACGGTTTTATCAATGGGTTGCGTGGTAGCTGCAATATCTTCGGGCTTTACGCCGCTGCGTTCCATGGCTTCTTTTTCTTTTTCGCCCTTGCCTGTTAGTTTGCGTTGCAGTTGAATAAAACCTTTTGTTGTAAATAGAACAGGCATATCTAAACCTTCATATCCATATTGTATTTTGCCCATTTTGCTATAACCAGCCATTGTTTCGCCATATTGCCCTTTGTTTTCGATAAAGCTGGCTGATGTTCCAAAAAAACCGGTTTCAATATGAAATGTATTTGATGAAAAAGAACCCGGAGCTGCAGTGACCCTGGGAGTATGCAATGCAGTTACCGGTAATTTTTGTGCGAAAGAATTGGTAGAAATTAACGAAATAAAAAGTAAAGAAATAATGTAGGTAAAAGGCAATATCAATAGGGCAGCTATATTTTTGTGAGGATCTTTAAAGAGAGAAGCCATAGCTGCAAGGTTGTTAGTTCATTGGTAAATTGTTTTTCAACAATAGGCTGTATGAATTTAATATTTAAATAGGACAAACCCGGATAATAGTTGCCCATTAGGCGAATTGAATAGCTCAACAGGAAAGTTACAGCTATTAAAGAGCATACATTGCTTTATTGCAAAATTTTCTTTCTAAGCTTAAATATTGGGGTTAGCCTAACGGCAGAATCAAATACTTTCAAAATTGGTTATGGAGCAGAACTTACCAAAATGATCTGCAGTTTGGCGGCAAGGAATATAACACAAATGCCCATTTTTTTTCAAAGGAAAAATATGAAACGAATTATATGTTATGGGCATGCAGCTTTATTTTTCTCACAATCTGCAACAATATTTTCAATTTGAATTTCAAGGATATTATTCTTATTAGCAATCGTATTTTCAGGCTATCTTTTTTTTAGTTGAAGCTTGGTACTTTAGTTAATGCCGATGAAATGGTAGCATACAAAAACATGTATTTCACTCCTTTTAAGACATTCTTAATAAAGGCGTGTAACTGCTTTTAAAAGTTACTTATATTTAAAAGCGAGCGACAGAAAGTTTGATGACCCAACCGATATTTTTCTATCTTAAAAAAGATACCTTCAGCAATGGGTTTGCCTGAAATAGGCAGTATGGTAACAAAAGGAAAGAACTAATTTTTAGAAGGCTGTATTGACGGGCATGGCAGCGGAAATGAATGTAGGGTTCTTCTTAAAAAAAGTGAAATAGGATGATTGTAATGTTTCTTATCGAAATTAATACTGTAACTGTAACAGGTGTCACTAATAAATTACAAGGCTAAAAGTTGTGAACATTAATCATTTTAAACTACCGCCGTTTTTGTAGCAGGTATAAAAAATATACTTGTAAATATTAGTGACACTTTAGGTATACTTTATGCCAATCAAAGTAGTTATGAATTCAATAATTGCCTGCTATTTAAACTTATTTAACTAACCTTTTCCTAATTTTTTTAACGATAATTGAATCTATTGAAGGTACCCCGACATAGTTTAGTTCTTGTGTATTTATATTATTATTCCGTGAATACATCTTACCCTTTGGCTGATAAATTAAGAATTTGACAATGATGTAAGTTGCAACCAAAACTGCTCAATTTTTAAAATAGCACTAAGGAAATCAGAGATATCGAGCGGCTTTTTTACATAGCTGTTACAGTGATTTTCATAGGCAGCGCTTATGTCTTTTTCGCTGGAGGAAGTAGTTAGCATAATTACCGGTATTTTTTTAAGTTCCGGATCAGCTTTGATCTGCCTTAAAACCTCATGTCCATTAAATATGGGCATGTTGATATCCAACAGGATAAGATCAGGCCTTTTAGCTTTAGAAAATGCACCCTTTTTAAACAGGAAATCGAGGGCTTCCTGGCCATTTCTTGCAACGCTAATAGATGTTTTTACTTTGCATTCTTCAAAAGCTTCCTGTGTAAGCAAAATATCCCCTTCGTTGTCTTCTACTAAAAGGATGTGGGCTGGTTTCATGTTCATAGTGTTAGTGTTTAATTTTTGGTATTGTGAAATGTATTGCTGTTCCTAACGGAGAACAATAGTCAATTTTACCGCTTTTAATTCATACTAGACAGTTTTTGGAATTGTAAAATAAAATGTAGTGCCTTTACATGGAGTAGATTCCAACCAAATACGCCCCCCTAAAAATTCAACGTGCCTTTTGGTAATGGCTAATCCTATTCCGGTTCCGCTATATTCTTCCTTGTTATGCAGCCGTTGAAAGATGACAAATATTTTATCAAAGAACTGAGGATCTATTCCTATGCCATTGTCTTTGATAGAAAATTCCCATTCTTTATCTTTTTGTATTGCTTTAATTTCTATTATTGGTGCTGTAGTTTCCAATGAATACTTGATTGCATTGTCCAGCAAACAATGAAGTATTTGAGTAATTGCTGCGTTACTGCTGTTAAGTGTTGGAAGATTACCTGATTGAATAGTAGCTTTTTTTTCTGCAATTAGCCTGCTCCTCAACAGCTTAAATTCAGTAAGTATTCCGTTCATATCCACAGCTTCTTTTGCTTCGGTAGGTCTACCTGCCCGGGAAAAGTCCAGCAGATCCAAAATAATATGCTTCATTCTTTTGGCTCCCTCAGTTGCAAATTCAATATACCGGTGTCCCTTTTCATCTATTTGATTTCCATATTTATGTTTTAATAAATCCAGGAAGCTTGAAATCATTCGCAGCGGCTCCTGTAAATCATGAGAGGCAACAAAAGCAAATTGCTCCAATCCTTCATTGGAGCGTTCAAGTTCAGCCGAATGCTGTTGAAGCGTATGGTTAAGCTCACTTAATTGCACTGCCATTTGTTTTTGGTCAGAAATATCGGTGATAGCGCCAACCATACGTACTGCCTTTCCTTCGTTATTTCTGATGATTACTCCTCTGTCAATTACATACAGTATTTTCCCGAGTTCATTAATTATCCTGTACTCAAATTCCCACCGGTTTGATGAAGGATTTAATATGGCTTTATTAATACTGTCCTGAATTTTTGGAAGGTCTTCCGGATAAAAATTGTCTTTCCAAAGTTCATTTTCAGTAAGTGATTTTAAAGCCTCTTTTCCAAAGAAATTTTCAATTGCTTTGGAGCGATAATAGGTGTGATTGACTATGTCCCAATCCCAAATAGCATCCTTTGTAGCTTCGGTAACTTTTTTAAACCGTTCATTTGCCTGCAGCATGCTTTCTTCTGCTTTCTTACGTTCTGTAATGTCCAGTATTATTGCTAAAAATCTTTTATTGTTGCCTTCTATCACTAATTGTAAATGCACTTCCACCGGATAAAGGCTTCCATTTTTGCGCTGGTGATTGGTGAAAAATATAATCTTTTCTTTTTCATTATTTACTAAAGGAATAATAAGATGCTTAAACGAACTTATGGTATAGTCTGGCTTTATATTAAGTGGTGTTAATGCTTTTATTTCTGTTTCTGAATAGCCAAGGTTAAGCAGCGCACCTTTGTTAACATAACTAAATTGGAGCGATTCGGCATCAAATATATAAATTTCATTCAGACTGTTTTCAAGGGTTGCCTGTAAACTATTTTTTTCTTGTTCAGCTATTTTTCGCTCATGAATATCCTGAAAGCTACCATAGATTTTGGTAAGCTTGTTATTTGCTGTTTCGCCTTTACCAATGCAGCGGATCCATCGTTCGTGACCTTTGCCTGTAAGTAATAATAGCTCTTCATCAAATTCAATTCCTTCATGAATCAATAAATCGATTACAGTTTTTATCCGGTTTTTACTTTCTCCGATATAGAATTCTAAACCGCCTGTTAGGGTAGGGTTGTAGCTATCGGCTACTTCCAATATTTCCTTTACCATCGGCGACCAGTACATACTATCTCCGTCGTTGTTTAGCAGGTCTAACCCCCAACTACCAATTCGGGAAATTTTGCTGGCTTGAGAAAGTAACTCTTCATTTTTCACTTCCTGTGTAATGTCAAGTATAATCGAGTTATAAACTACGGTGCCGTCTGCCAAAAAAATGGGCGTTCCATTACCGAGACGGGTACGTAGTTCGCCCGATGGCAGCACACTTTTAAAACGACAGGTCCACCTTGATTTTGTTTGGATAGAGTTTAATATACTTGCCTGAACCATCTCAAAATCACCACCCAATTTTATTTGATTCCAAAACAGCGGCATATTTTTCATCACTTCTTTTGCCGAAATCCCCCACTGTTGCTCAACCTCTCCGGAAACATGCCGGACAGCATCAGTTCCATCGGGATAAATGAGGTATTGGAATACGACTCCTGGCAGGTTTTCTGAAAGTGATGTTAGCCTGTTTTCTGATTCTTTTAGCGAATCTATATTTTGAAAGCTTCCGTAAATGCGTTTACATTTTCCGTCAACAAATTCAGCATTCCCAATAGATCGTACCCAAAGTTCCTTCTTTTTAGCAGTAACCAACACTGCTTCAAAATCGAATGGTTCTCCTTCGGCAATGCATTTCTCAGTGTAGGATTGCACTAATTGTTGAAAATCTTCTCTGTAAAAATTAATGGCAGTTGCTAAATCTGGCACAAATGATTTTGGATCCGTTTCATGCATTTCGTGAACCTCGTCTGACCAATAGACACGCTGATTTATTACATCCACCTCCCAACTTCCAATTTTAGCCAAACTACGGGTCTGCCGATTTAATTCCCTCAATTTATTTTCTTCCGAAATATTTTTAGCTGTGGCATAGATGATGCCCTCGGCTACGATAGCATTGCAATACCAACTTAGCCATATAATTTCACCGCTTTTAGTGATGTAGCGGTTTTCAAACTTGAAAGGAGTTCCCTCTTTTTTCATTTGAACAACTTCATTGGTAAATATCCCTTTATCCTGAGGGTGAACAAATTCTTCAAGGGTATGATAAAGTACATCAACTTCTTTGTATCCCATCAACTCACAACCGGCTTTATTCATCCTTAAAAATTTCCCGTCAAAATCTAATAAACAAAGTATATCGGGAATGGAATTAAACAAATGATTCAGGTCATTTTCCAGACTCTTACGTTGGTTGATATCAATAATATATGCAACTCCTTCATTGGCTGTATTTGCTGTAAGAGAAGCAGCTCCAATCATTATATCTATTCTGCTGCCATCTTTGCCGTAAAATTCTTTTTCATATGGTTTACACACGCCAACAGAGGCAATTTCGTTGAGTGCAATTGTATCTTTTTCGAAATATTCTGGTGGCGTTAAATTGTGCCAATCAATTTTTCCTGCTTCAAGATCCTGACGGGAATAGCCTACAATTTCCAGGAAAGTATTATTAGCCTCTGTGACCTTACCAGTTGCACTCCAAAAAATAATTCCAACCAATTTTGATTCAAATAACCCTCTGAATTTTTCCTCTGAATGGCGAAGCGCCTCCTCTGCTTTAAATTGTTCCGTTACATCTATCGAAAGCCCCATCCGCATAGCTTTACCATCCAATACAATATCCTGTATAAAAGCATTTGTATAAATGATAGTTCCATCTTTTTTAAGATGTTTTACGATGCCTAAACTTTTTGTACCCGGAGAGCTATGGTGTAATGTTTTTGAAATTTCGTTGTGTTCATCTTTCGTTCTAATATCCCAAATAGACATTGAAAGAAATTCTTCCCGGGTATATCCGTAATGGTTGATTGCCGCTATGTTAACATCAGTAAACTTTAATGTAGGTAACTCCATTAACCATTTCGGCATGGGGCTGTTGTTAAATAATTGTTGATAGTTTTTCGCTTTATTTTCAAGTTCAAGATTTGCGTATTGTACCTCGTTTATCATTACATAAAATGCATGAGCAAGCGTACCCAATTCATCCTTTCCGTTTACTTTAATGCTAACTGAATAATTACCGGCTGATATTTCTTTTGCTGCCTCAGTGAGTTTTATGATAGGGCGGGTTAATTTTCTGCTAAGCGTAAGTAGAACAATAATTGCCACAGCCAGCAACAAGAAGCCAGAACCGATTAGCCAATAGAAAAACAGGTTTGCCTTTTCCAGAATTTTTTCTTTAGGCAGCATCACCATTACCACCCAATCGCAATTGGATATGTGGCGTATTTTCATCAGGAATTCCTTCTTTCCTGCTTTGGTCAATTCCATTTCCTGCTTTTGCAGGTTATATTCCAGGGGCGGCTTTACGGTATGGCTCATGTCTGTCCACAAAGAACCGTCGGCATTTCCAATCATAATCTTGGCACCGGTACCCAATAATTGAGATAGCTGATTGACTGCTTCGGAAGTGGCTGCTATTTTTTTCCAGCGAATGACATAACCGATTATTTTATCCTTTACAATAATTGGAACAAGGGTTGGATACATTAAAGAACTGTCAATCTGAAATATTTTTCCTAGCAGTCCTTTGTTTAAGCTTTTATGATGGGATAATTCCCGTAAAAGGGAGTCGCCTTTTATATTAATATTGAAATCCGGCCTTGCCGATTTTAAGAGCTCCTGATGCTGTGCGTTTATCAATTCTACGTAAACAAAATTGCTATCATCTAAAAGATGCTCGAGAATCTTTGAGGCCTCACGGACTGAATCTTTTTTGTTGGATAACAAATAGGCGCTTACAGCAGGATTATTAATTTCTTTTAATAGCGAAGCAATATCTCTTTCCCGATCGCCTGCAAACCAAGTGCTAAAAAGTTTTGTGAGATTGTCTGACCTTTCCGCTGCTATTGCGATAGCGCTTCTTTTTAAACCATAATAAGATAACCCTCCATAAAATAAAATAACGGCTAATAAAATTATGGAGCCATAAAAAGTCAGTTGCCTGCTGATCGTTTTTAACATGATATAACTATTAAAATTCGTTTTAGATCACACGCTAATTGTCATTTTCCCAGCTACTATTAAAAGCAATTAGTTATATCACATAAACAGTAAAAATTTATTACAGTGCTTAGCCCTCATGATGCTGTTGTTAAAAAAAATTTCTATTTACACTTTAAGCTAATGCATAAAACAATAAAAAAAAGGAGAGCAAATTCCCTTGTTTAATTTTAATTTAAAAAGGAATCAACTCTCCAGGCATTAACCGAAGTTATCCATAGGAATAAACGTTATTGCCTGATTATCCTTTTTTGGCCTAATTAGTTCTGTACCAATCTTTTTTGAAAATCATGCGTTTTTAACCCTTAAGCGATAAATGTTGTTGCAAAGGAATAAATAAAATATTGGGGAGAAAATAGATTGGATTATGAATATTAAGTCATAATTAGGTTTACAAATTATTAGTAGAAATACTACGTCAATTGTTTCCGGATGGCATAATTCATTAATTCAGCATTTGTTTGCATGCCCATTTTTTCTAAAATTCGGGCTCTGTAAGTACTAACGGTTGGTTTGCTTAAAGAAAGATCCTCCGCAATCTGTGTGAGTGTTTTGGCAGATGCTATCATAATGAATACCTCATATTCCCGGTTTGATAATTGTTCATGCAGCCGTTGATCATCATCGGCCTGCAGATTAAATATTAATTGTTCTGCAATAGCAGGAGAAACATATTTTCGGCCTGCAAGAATTTGATTCATCGCCTTTATTAATTCATTGTCTGCAGCATCTTTTGACAAATATCCAGCTGCGCCTGATTTAAGTACCCTAATAGCTATTTGACTTTCTTTGTGAAAACTAAATATTAAGACGGGTATTTTTATACTTTCTTTTTTGATGTACTCCAGCACCTCCAGCCCTCCTCTGCCCGGCAAATCAATATCCAATATAATGGCATCCCATTGGTCGCTATTAAGCATTTGAATAGCCGCAGCTGTATCAACAGCATCACCAAATACTACATCAGGATATTCCTCTGATATAATATACCGCACTCCTTTCCTTATTGCAGAATGATCATCAGCTATCAGTAATTTCTTCATCGTTATTTATTATTAAATGAATGGTTGTTCCGCTTTCACCTGTTATCTTAAGTTCGCCTTTAATAAGTTTAGCTCTTTCTCTCATTCCGAGTAGCCCCATCGAAAAAGGATTATTCATATTTTCGGATGAAATGCCTTTTCCATTATCGGAAATGGTTAGACAGATTCCGTTATTATATTTATCGAATTTAATTGTTACTTTATTTGCAGCGGAATGTTTTAAAACATTGGTCAACGCTTCCTGGCAAATCCGGAATATACTAATGGCAAGATTTTTATCGAATTCTTCATTGTGCATATTTGTTGAAAACGAACTACGAATACCTGATTTTTTTTCAAATTCTTTTACCAGCCACTCCAAAGACTCTGTAAGCCCTAATGTATCCAGGATGCCAGGGCGAAGTTCTGTGGCAAACTCCCTTAGTGATTGGAGCGTTGCATCAATATCTTGCTTCATAGAGTCGGTGAGGTCATTTATTTGTTTACTGCCCGAACTTATTTTTTTTAGAAAGGTGAGCGACATTTTTAGACCGCTTAGCTGTTGCCCAAATTCATCATGAATCTCCCTCGCTATTCTTGCCCTTTCCTCTTCCAATATATTATTTAGTTGCCCGGCAAATTTTCTGGCCTGTTCTTCTGCTGTTACAAGTCGTTCATACGCCTCTTTTCTATTGGTGATATCCGATTCTATTTCAAAATAATATATCAGATTACCCTTTACATCAAATATCGGCTGACCTTTTATTTCAACCCAAAACGGCACGCCCGATTTTTTATACTTCAGGATTTCACATTCAAATGCCTGATTTTTTTTCATTTTTTCGAAAATAAAATTCCGTGTTTTGTTATCAGTCTTTTTACCATGCAACAAATCAGCCGTTCTTTTACCAATTGCCTCGCTATAGAGAATTTCAGTGTTTTTTGTAAACCCTTCATTCACCCATTCAATGTTCCCTTGTGGGTTTGTGATAATAACGGCATTATCCGTTTTCTGAGCTATTAGTGAAAGTCTTCTTAACTCTTCCTCCGTCTTTCTTTTTTCAGTAACATCTATCAATACGTTTACACCACCGGTAATTTCTCCCTGGCTGTTTTTTATTAATGCCGGCTGTGGGTCTACAAACCGGATTTCGCCAGTTGGGGTTTCCACCATTATTTTCTTTCCAATTACCTCTTTACCAGTTTTGATGGTTTCGGCCATTGTACTATGCTCATGCAGTATTTCATTGCCATCCAGGTCCAATATTTTCCATGCTCCACTCCATTTATCTTTCCCTTCTTCCGGGATTCGGCCCCACAATTCAACAGCAGCCTTGTTATACAGTTTAATGATACCTTTTGCATCGGTAGTATAGATTGCTACTGGCAAATTTTGCATCAATTCAATGTAACGCTTTTCACTTTCTTCAATTTTTTTTCTTGCTAGTACCTGCTCGGTTACATCTACGCCAAAGAAAAATATTCCTTCTACATTTCCGCTTTCATTCCGATACGGTTGGTACATAAAACTGATGAATTGTTCAGTGAGCTTACCATCACCATTCATATCAAGTAGAAGTGGCGTTTCATTGGATGAAAATGTTTCGCCGGTTTCATATACTTTATCCAACCAATCAAAATAACCCTGCCCTTCCACCTCCGGAAAAGCATCCCTTACAGCCATACCAATAATATCTTTTGTACGTCCGGTAAGTTTGTAATACCCATTATTTGCGGTGTCAAAAACAAGTTGCCTCCCTTTTAAAATGCACATACTTACCGGCGCTTCAATAAACATTTTCTGAAACCGGAGTTGTTCAGCTGCGATTATATCTTTTAGTTTTTTTTGTTGTGAAATATCAGTAAGAATACTTAGATGCAAGCCTGGTAAAATGTTGGCAGTACTTTCATAATTGCAATAGATAATATTTCCGTCTTTCTTTATTAAGGATATCTCACCCTGATAACGGCTCTTGCTTTTTTTGAATTGATCCCAAACGCCACTTTCATCTGCATTTGAAATAGCTTCGGTAACGATATCCTGTATGGATAAATTCAGGAATTCTTCTTTGGAATAACCCAACATATTAACCGCACCGGAATTTACCTGTACATATCTTGATTCATCATTCACAAGCAAAACGGCAAGATGTGTATTATCAAATATGGCCCGTAGCCATTCATCATTTTTAAAATAGTTTTTACCCGGCATTGTTTTAATTAATAAAATATAAAGAAAGTTTTCTACTGCTAACTTTTGTACTTAGCCAGTGAAAAGTGAATCAATTCTTTTGATATTAATTTAATTTTTTAATATCCCATTTGTTATTTTTCTAACAGATATTATAAGTCACTTTCAAAGTTATAGTAATTTTGTTATTGACTTAATTTGTCCATTAAATCAGTATCAGCTTTGTGCGTTATTAGTTATTAAAATCGTATTTGGTCTGTTCAGCAGCCAATTCCCTTTTTCCATTCAATCATAAAGTCTGCGATTATTAACAACCCAAATTATAGTAACTGCGGGGCATCAGTCTGCAGCTACAATCTGGCAATGGCAGAACTCGTTAGCGGTAACTCACAGTTGTAATTTCATCTGGAAATATTTTTTCATCTTACCGGCAATATTTCAAGGATTTTATAGCTGTAATTTATTTTAGTGATTTACAGTTTGGTAATGTTTATTTAAGACATAATTGTCCGAAATGGATTTTAGTAGTACTTTTGTTTTTTCAATTAATCAGGTAAAAATATGAAGCGTTTAAAATACAGCATTTTGTTGCTGGCTGTTTTCCTTTGCAACTCCCCCGCATTTAGCCAAACCGCAGAAAATAGCAGGTCGTTTTTTACACAACCAGGCATTATTATCACTATAGTGCTCATTTTAATTCCTATACTGGCTGGCCTGCTTATTTTTTCTTTAAGATTAAAAAGGATAGTAAATAGGGTAGAAGAGGGCAAAGACAAAGATGAAGCAACCCGTTTTGCCCATTATTTAGCTAACCTGGAAGGTGATGAAATTGAGACTGTTCTGGAAAAGAAAAAAAAAGCAGCTGCCTTTAGTTTGGCGAATAATGAATTAAGTGGTAATCTGCCTCCATCAGATGATAAAGGATTGATAAGTCATGTAAATGAACAGACAAGTATGGGTTTTGTGGCTACTAAAAAAAAAGCCCTGAAACGCCCGAACATTGATCCTCAATTATCAAAATTAATTCTATGGTTTTTAGTGAGCGCCACCTGTTGGCTGCTGTTTGGCACCACTGTGGGCGAATACCTCGGCATTAAATTCGTGGCACCCGATGCTGATCATTTAAGCTGGTTAAGTTTTGGCCGGCTAAGGCCGGTACATACCAACGCCGTGTTTTGGGGCTGGAGTTCGTTAGGCATGTTAGGCCTGGGTTATTATGTAATTCCAATGGTAAGTAACACAAAAATTGCAAGCCTTAAATTGGGCTGGTATTCATTGTATTTAATAAATGCAGCGGTGGTTATTGGCAGCCTCTGCCTTATGGGCGGTATTAATAACGGTGGTGGAGAGTACAGGGAATATATCTGGCCTGTAATGGGGCTGTTTGCGTTAGCACTAATACTTACACTTATCAATTTTTTAAAAACGATCGCCAATAGAACAACGAAGGAAATATATGTATCAAACTGGTATATGGTTGCTGCCATTATATTTACCATTATAATTGCATTGGTTGCCTACTTACCCTTTTGGCAGGACGGATTGGGCGAAACCATTGCGCAGGGATATTATATGCACCAGGGTGTAGGTATGTGGTTTATGCTTTTTAGCCTTGGATTGGTGTATTATTTTTTGCCACAGCAATTAAACAAACCCATCTATTCTTACAGTTTAGGTATTATGGCTTTTTGGGCTCAAATACTTTTTTATACCGTAATCGGTACACACCATTTTGTTTTTAGTTCTATACCCTGGTGGCTGCAAACGGTGGCCATTGTGGGTAGTGTGGGTATGATTATTCCGGTAGTAGCAGGCACTGCAAACTTTCTTTTTACCTTCAATGGTTCCTGGTACAAAATTGGCAGCAGTTATACCCTGCCATTTTATCTGGTAGGTATAATATTTTATTTTACAGGGTCTATGCAGGGCACTGCAGAGGCATTTCGTTCAACCAATCTGCTATGGCATTTTACCGATTTTACAGTGGCACATTCTCATTTAACCATGTATGGTATTATTGCGTTTTTGTTGTGGGCATCCATTTATGCAGTAGTGCCAAGGCTTACGGGTAAAGAGCCCTCACATACATGGGTAGGCGTACACTTTTGGATGGCATTGATTGGCTTGCTCTTTTACACAATTCCCCTCATGATAGGCTCAACTTTAAAAGGCATGATGTGGCAGGATGCAAAGCCATTTGTTGATACTGTAGAAATGATGTTTCCCTATTGGCTGTGGCGGGCAATCGGTGGCACCATGATGTGGTTGTCGCACATCGTTTTTGCCTATAACATGTACACAATGATCAGGGGTAAAGAGGCAATTAATATTCGCAAAGAAGCTGTTGAAATATTAAAACAATCGCCGCCGGAAGTATAATTTTTTTATGAACCCGGCTACAGTACTACTATAAGGCTTCATTGGCGTCGCACTCTTGTACAATTGGTTCAATTAGCAACAAAGAAAATGCAGTTATCAATCATAAACATGTAATCAATATAAAATGGACATATTCAGTAATCATAAAAGGTTATATACAACAGCCACTTTAATGTTTTTAGTCCTTACTATTTTAGTAGCCATTTTGCCGGCACTCAACAATCAAAAAAACAACCATTCATTACCAGGTAGCGAACCCTTAACAGCTGCACAGCAGGCGGGCAAAGACGTTTATATTGCAAATGGCTGCGTGGCCTGTCATACACAACAGGTACGCAATGTTGATATGGATAAAATGTGGGGTAGCCGTCCCAGTATTGCTGCCGACTATGCCGGCAACAAACGGACAAGCACCTGGGTAAATACAGCCACCTTAATGGGCACAGAACGCACCGGACCCGATCTTACAAACATTGGCTCCAGGCAATCAAGCATCGACTGGCATTTGTTGCATTTGTACCAACCAAGAGCCGTTGTTCATCAATCCATCATGCCATCGTATAGTTTTTTGTTTGAGGTGAAAAGTAATCCCGGTAAAAATGATGTAGTTGTAAATGTGCCCGACAAATATTTTGATACTGCACAAGGGAAAGTTGTTGCAACAAAAGAAGCATTGAATTTGGTGGCCTACCTGCTATCCTTGAAACAAATTAAACTGCCAGATGGTACGCCAGACCCTGACTTCCTATACAAACGACAACAAAAGGCAACTACCTCTGCAGCTGCAAATGCAGGCAGTTTAAATGGGGTGGCTTTATACACTTCAAATTGTCAAAGTTGTCATCAGGAAAACGGTGAGGGGCTTAAAGGTGCATTTCCTCCGCTTAAAGCAAGTGCGATTGTGAATAATGACAATCCCGAAATGATGATCAATATAATTATGAAAGGGTATGACGCCAGGCCGGAATATGGCGTAATGCCTCCGGTAGGTGTTAATAACAATTTAAAGCCGGAAGAAATAACAGCAATCATCAATCATGAACGCAGCAGTTGGGGAAATAATGCCAGAAAAATACCGGTAGAAGAAGTGCAAAAAATAATGGATTTTATTAAAAAAGAAATAAAATAAAATGAAAAAGAATATACTGTTGGTGCTCTCTTTATTAATTTATCAATGGGCATCTGCTTGTCCGCTTTGCGAACAAAGCCAGCCCAGGATATTTAGAGGTATTACCCACGGCACAGGGCCACAAAGCAACTGGGATTTTGTGATTATTGCAACCGTTATGACGATTGCAACATTTTGCTTGTATCTAAGCATTCGGTATTTATACAAACCCGGCGAAAAAAATAGTAACCATATTAAAAACAGCATTTTTAATACAGCAGAATATGGAAGATAGAAGTACCATCAGCATTTTTGTAGATAATGAGCCGCAACCGATTGCCTCATTTGCAACACCGGTAAACTTTGAGCTGGATACCCGTAAGCTAACAGACGGAGAACACATGTTGACCATTGTAAGCAGAGATGTAACAGGAAAAGAAGGTGTGCGAAAAATTCCTTTCGTAGTACGCAACGGTCCGGTAGTAGCTATTGAAGGTTTAAAAGAGAACGATGTTGTAGATGGCATAGTGCCACTGATGATAAACGCTTACGGAAAAGGCCATCAAAAAAAATTTATTATTGAGGGTAGCGAAACGCCACAGAGTGTACCCTCTTGGATTTGGGTATTGCTGATTGCATTTGCAAGCTGGGCTATTTACTATTTAGTTACCAATTTTTCAATATAAAAAAATGGAATTTAAAAAAGATATTACTGGTATAAACGACATTAAATTGTTGGTAGATGATTTTTACAATAAAGTGAAAAAAGATGACCTGTTGTCACCCATCTTTTTTCAACACATCCCTTTAGACTGGCAACCACATCTTGAAAAAATGTACCTGTTTTGGAATGCGGCACTATTCGGCGAAAAAGGGTATGTAGGTAATCCGTTTTCCAAACATGCAAAAATGGATACCATTACTCCTGCGCATTTTGAAAGATGGCTACTACTCTTTAATGAAACCGTTGACACTCATTTTTTTGGAAGCATGGCTGATGATGCCAGGAGGAGAGCTTCTATTATGGCCGATAATTTTATGCGGCGTTTAACATCCATACGGGAACATGGTACCATTGTAATTGTGTAAGTTGGATTTTTAAGAATATGATAAAATATGAAATTGAAAATGAAGGGGATGAAACAGCAGTAATAAATGCAGGGCCAACAATATTGCAAGAATTAGGAAAAGTGTAAAACATATTCCGTAATAGAATGTTTTTTTATCGGAGCCTACAAACAAAAAGTTAAATAGCGGGACTGCTTTTTTCTTTAAATTGGGACAAAATAATTGTAAGATAATGATTTCAAAAGCATGCCAGTATGCGTTAAGAGCGGTTGTATTTTTAGCTTCAAAAGCGGATGATAAAGTAAAACTAAATGTAAAGCAGATTGCAAAAGAAATAGATGCCCCCGAAGCATTTACTGCTAAAACATTGCAGGTGCTCAATAAACATAAAATCATCACTTCGCTCAAGGGACCTTATGGCGGTTTTTTTATTGAAGATTACCAAATGGATACGCCGATAATTAATATCGTTCATGCTATAGATGGCTTACAGGTTTTTACTGCCTGCGGCTTTGGGCTAAGGCGTTGCTCAACCGATCATCCCTGTGCTTTTCATGATACCTATGCTGTTTTAAGAAACAGCATGAAAAAAACTTTTGAAAAAACAACCGTAAAAAAACTGGCAAAAAATGTGGAGGATGGCACCCACTTTTTATCAAGTATTGAAACAAAGAAAAGGTGAGTACAGAAAGAACTATTATTAAAATTACTGTTGATTATAATAATGAACTACATATTTTGGAAGCCTATCCGCATGAATACAGAAGTTTAATGCATTTTATTTTTGACAGGATATACATAGAAGATTTTGGCGACTGCAGGGGCATGGGGCGTTGCGGTACCTGCCTGGTTGAAATACTAAATCATCAATACGCCGGTGATGACTACCAACGGAATGAATTAACTACATTAACGAGGCTTGGCGATGTAATACCCAACACGAGGCTGGCCTGTCAGATATTAGTTGATGAAAGGATCGATAACCTGCATTGCAGGGTTATACTGCCGGAGTCACTAGGATTTTAATTATATCATTATTTGTTGCCCGGTTCATTTATATGTTGCAATAATATTTTATCATTTAACTAATTATTGCATAATTCAACAATTCTATTTAAAAGAAAATTTGTAGCTTTGTTTCACATGATTAATAACAGTATCAATAACGTCCAATCTTACAGAAGCAGGTACAGCGTACCTAAGCTTCGGGCATTTGATATCTGTTCATTTACAGAGTTTTTTCCTTTCTGCAAAAAGCTTTATTACTTCTCCAATTTTAAGGACTTTAATACTTTTACCCAAGCCTGATTACTTCGAGGTTTGGGATAGTCTTTCTTAGTTATTTCCATTTATTTATAATGACGGGTGTTTTTGTATGTCTTGAATTTATTTTGAATTCGGGTTTATAACACAGTGTGCTGTGGATCTGTAATCCTGCAATTCATCACTGTCATTGCACTTCTCTACTTTTAAAATCATAAAAATGTCAACTATTGCTTTTTCAGTAATTATAGTACTATTCGTCGTATTCCTTTTTGTTGGGTTTACTTATATTAATAATAAACAGCGGAAGAAAGCTGTCAATATGCTTCTTGAAGAGTTAAGTAAATCAGGAGCTGAAAATAACTTAACCTTTTCGAGCCAGGAATTATTAAATGATGCCATCATTGGTTTTGATGCAATGAGATTGAAGCTATTGATTTTGCAAAAAGATGGTGAAGACGCTTACAAATTGAAAATAGTTGACCTGGAATCAGTAAGAAATTGTTCTGTAAAAAAAATATTCAAACCATTTTATGAAGACAATTCCCCTGAGAAAAGTATTGAAAATTACCTTGATAAAATTGTACTTCAATTTGAGTTTGCAGATAACAGAGAATCCATCGAAGTGAATTTTTACAGGCATATCACTAATAACATCTACGAAATGCAGGACATGGAACATAAGGCCAGGAAATGGGAATCGATGCTTTTACAAATGACAGGAAATACGCTCAGAAAGAGCGCATAAAGTCCTGGTAATTTATACTAGCTGGATGAAGCAAAGCGTATCTGATTGAGGTCCGGGTGCTTCTCACAGTCTTTGACACTACGAACTTTTTTTATATTCCTTAAAATAAATTGAAATGAAATCGAATCAAAAGAAAAGTACATCTACCGGGATGATGCTATTATTATTTGTAGTAATCAATGTGGTAATTCTTAAGCAGGCTTATACTATAAATGAAATGTGGTATTGGGCGTTGATTTTCACATTTCCACCGTTTATAGCTGCAGCTGTTTATCATAAAAGAAAGGAAAAAGTATATAGTAAAAGCTTGTGAGTTTGTATCGGTAGTCAACTTTAATACAGAGGTTTTTTAAAGTAAAGCAAGCCCATAGATACATGCGTCAAAATATTTTTTAGCAAAAAAACGAAGCAAGAAAAACAACTTATTATTTCACAATAAAATTTACAATATTATGCAAACGATCAATAAACAACTCATCCTTCGAAAAGATGATTATAATTTACTGGTTGCCTATCTTAAAAGCGGGCAAAACAAATCAATGTTTAATAAGCAAGATGCGGAAGAGCTGCAAACAGAATTAAAAAAAGCAAAACTCGTTGAAGTGAATGATTTTCCACCTGATGTTGTAAGGCTCGATTCAAAAGTAAAAATTAAGGCAGAAGGTAAACTGGATATTTTAGAATTGATGCTGGTGATGCCAGACAAAGCAGATATAAAGCAGCGGAGAATTTCGATCATGGCGCCAATAGGTACCGCATTACTGGGTTTCAGGCAGGGGCAGGTTGTTAAATGGCAGGTGCCATCAGGCAAAAAAAAATTCACTATTGTAGAAGTGGCAAACTAGCACAACGGCTATTTTGATACAGTAATCTGGTCAACCAGTTTTACATATCACACAATATTAAAATCGAATTAATTCATTCATAATAAATGTAAACATGCAAACTTTATTGCCTTTATGCAGGTTAGCTAACA
>JBBQEA010000049.1:0-25987 GCA_038320245.1 Chitinophagales bacterium
GGGTACAATCATGCGGCGGATAGTATATAGTGGTTGTGTAGTATCTCTTTTGGTAGATAAAATAAATGCCAGATCGTATCCCCTGCTTTTTATTTCAGGGATAGCAGCCTGATTCCATATGCCAAATGGGTATGCAAAATATTTAACCGGTTTGCCGGTAATATCCTGAATTTGACGCTTTGGTTTTACCAATTGCGTGTCCCAATCTGCGCCAACATATTTGGTAACCATATGATGATCCCATGTATGCCCTTCCACGGCATGACCGCTGTCAGCGAGGTTTTTAATTTGCGTTTTACTCATATAGCGAGGTCGGTTAATGGAAATCGTCATCAAAAAATACACACCTTTAAAACCATATTTATCCATCTCCACTTTACCAATACTGTACTGCTCCTCATCTGTATCATCAAAAGTTAGCATTACCGGCTTGGCCGGCAGAGGTCCATCATGAACCAGGTATTCGTATAACTGACCAGGTAAAATTGTTTGATAACCGCTGTCGTGCAGCGCCTTCATTTGTTCTGCAAATGATGCCGGCGACACCGAATAACTTTTCATGCTTTCACTTTGGCCAGCCGGCACATTGCGAATGTGATGATAGCATAAAACAGGCACTTCTTTTTTTGCAAGTATGGTAGCAAGGTCTGCCGCTTTTTTGGGTTCTTCTGTTACTGCAACAGAGTCAGCCGCTGCACTTGTAGCCACTGTTTCCTTATTAACTTTTCCGGGTTCAGATGAGCAGGCTGCTAAAATAAATAACGGCAAAACGGAGGCAAGAAAATAATTTTTCATAATCAAACGAAATCGTATTGTATAGTATTATTGATACTGTATGTAAATAGGTTTGGGAGTAAATTTCATCAACTCTTCGGGTTGATACATGCCGGTTGTATTGGGCTTAGTGTCATTTTTATAAAACAATTTAAAGCCGGTAAACTGAACTGGTTCTTTATAAATATACCTGAGGTAAGTTGATCTTTTTAAAATTTTATCACCAAAGCCATCCATGTCCATAACGATCTGAACTTCGGGCACTTTTTTAATTCTGTCATAACCAGTTACCATGCCCTGTGTAAAACGATGTACTATCAACACTTTGGGAGGAAGATTATTTTTACGAACTATGTCAGCTAAAAAGTCGATGGCATCATTGATATCCTCTGCAGTAAAGGTCCCTATTTTTGAACCTGGGCGCTCGCCATTTTTCATTGAAAATTCAGGATCAATTCCTAAATGAACATTGGGCATTTTCAAATAGGGTTCATAAACTGGTACTTCTGCTTTTACTGTGCTATGCCCTACCTGAATGTCTACAAATACGAGTGCATTAATTTCTTTTGCCCAGCTAACGATGGTATCAATTTGGTGAAATGGCATTCTCATCCGGTGCTTACCATCTTTACCCGGAGCCCCTTGTGCAGTTGTAGCCACATAATGCAATGCAGGAATCGTTTTAACGGCAGTGTCAGCAGCCTGCCAGTTGGCAACCTCGCCCATTAGTTTTTTAAGCATGCTGTCTTTTGGTATTTCACCTAAAATACCCATCCGCTTTGAATAAAGATTACCATAAAATGCTATTACTCTATTATAAGGAAAGATAGCGCCTGCCAATGGATAAGGAGCTTTAGCCGGCCACTTACCTGTTGTATCATTATTGCTTAATGCCAGCATTTTTTTGTCGTAATCGGCGGTATCAATGGGTTGCAAAGTTGTTGCCGATTCGGCAATAGTAGCTTTGGTTGAATCAGATTCAGATTTTATGGCAGTTGTTGTTTTGGCATCATTACAACCAACGCTAAAAATAGCTAGTAATACAGCAGGAACAAACATCAGAAACGTAGCAGCTTGCTTTTTCATAAAGTAGTATAATTGAAAATTTTGATGCAAATGTAAATCATTTGCTATCATAGGCACGTTAAATGCCGGGTTGGTCAATAAAATTATTTAAAGGTGATTAATAAACCCTGTCGACTCTTACACAATAGCTTTATTTTCTTACATAAATCATATTAAAAGGGCAGGCAGATATTTGTGGTACATTTCTTTGAAACAGCCTTAGGTAGGATATCTATGCTAACAAATACCAAAAATTGGAAAAAATACAAACCAGGAAAGCAATAATTGTACGGTTTAATTTGGTTAATTAAGTGAGGCATAACCACCATTTCCTGGAAGTTTAGTTAAAATCTGAAAAAGTATAAATGCAATCGTTAAATAATAAAAGTTATATCCGGGCTTGTTGATTAGGTGCTCATTTTAAACTAGCAGAGCCGGATAGAAATCCAGCCCTGATTTTATAACCAATACCCAATGAAAAACCTTAATCAAAAATATCATTTGTATAAAATACAGTAAATGATGTTGATCACACAAAATATTGATTTCGGTCATCACACAAAATTTAATTGATTTTAAATTGAAGTCTGCAACTTGAATTAGCACAATTGCGTTATTGAGCTGCTGTTTTGCACGGTAACTTTATTTACTAAAATCCTTTATTAAATAGCTATTAAATGATTTTATTATAGCAATTTTTCTGAAAAAAGGGACACGATACCCCTCCACCAAAATAGAATTAACCGATTGGCTCATTTTGTGTTTGTTGGTAATTCTATCAAAAATATAAAACTACTTGATATTCCAAATTCGTTTCTAGCTGTTGGTATCAATATCATAAAGCCTGCCTGCTGCACAACCATTATACAACTGGCGATATAGCGCTGCTAAAGAAGTAGCATCAATTTATTAATAGTGCTACTGATTTCTTTAACATTTTGGAATGTAAGGTTTAGGAAAATTGCTCGTATATTATAATGTGGTGAAAGTTCAACCCGTGAAGCTAACCGCATTTTATACAACTTCTTTTAAACAAGATAGAATAGCCGCTTGTTAAAAAGACGAAAGTTTTCCAATACCTATTAAAGCTGATACTGACTATTCAATTATTTATTAAATTATTTATTATGCGAAACAATTTGCCTCTTATCATCGGAACAGCCTTGGTAATGCTATGCGGCTGCGGAACAGCCCAAACAAAAAAAGCCACCTATCAAACTTCACCAATTGCGGACAGCAAAACAAAATTTGCTATGAACTTAACGGAAGCACAATGGAAGGCAAGGCTTACACCCAATCAGTTTTATATTCTGCGGCAGGAAGGTACCGAGCGTGCAGGAACTGGTAAGTACGATCATTTTTATAAAAAAGGAACTTACTATTCAGCAGCCACTTTGCAACCGTTGTTTAGTTCTGAAACAAAATTTGATTCAGGTACAGGATGGCCAAGTTTTTACGCACCCATTACACCTGATGCAATAATGCTGGTAAATGACGGAAGTGCCGGCATGGAACGCTGGGCTGTAGTTGACAGTAAAAGTGGCTCTCATCTCGGGCATGTTTTTGATGATGGTCCAAAGCCAACTGGCAAACGTTTTTGTATGAATTCTGATGCCCTCATTTTTGTACCGGAAGGCGGCAAACCTCCTGTAAATTCTAAACAATAATAAAATAAATTTTATGAAACTATTATTAGCAGCCTGTACATTTTGTGTGATTTTTAGTTCCTGTGCACAGTCTCCACAAAAGCCGGTGAATATTCCAAAAGGAATTGAAAAAGTTACGGCTACCAACGAAGCAGTGGCTTATTTTGCAGAAGGTTGTTTCTGGCATTCAGAAATTGTATTTCAAAGCTTAACTGGAGTAAGAGATGCTGTGTCTGGTTATGCAGGTGGTAAAACAAAAAACCCCAGCTACGAAGACGTAACCTCCGGTGAAACCGGACATGCAGAAACTGTTCAGGTTTTTTATGATCCGCAAAAGATAACATATGCCACTTTGGTAAATGCGTTTTTTGCAAGCCAGGATCCAACGCAATTAAACAGGCAGGGCAATGATGAAGGAACACAATACCGTTCAGCGGCTTTTTATACCAATAACGATGAAAAGCAAATAGTGGAAAAAGCCATCAGTGATTTAACTGCTTCAAAAAAGTACAGTGGTAAAATTGTTACACAGGTAGCGCCGTTTACAAAATTTTATCCGGCAGAAGCTTATCACCAGGAGTACATTGCCCATAACGGCGATAACCCTTACGTCCGTAATGTTTCTGTGCCCGATTTTCAGCATTTCAGAAATAGTTTTAAGGGGAATTTTAAAGAGTAGTTGGGGTATCGGCGAATTATTTTTAGAACCGTAACTTTAAACTGTTAGAAAAGAATTAGTAAATGTGATGAAAATAAAATTTGTATTATTTACCCTAATTGCTGTAACAGGTATTTTGATTGCGGGCAGGGCATTTAAACCAACGGAGGCAACTTTTAAGCCACCACAGCCTGCTGTTGCAAATGGTTTTGCACTCGTGGAATTGTTTACATCGGAAGGTTGCTCTAGTTGCCCTGCTGCAGAAGAAACTCTTGCAAGCCTGGCAGCAAAAAATACGGCAGGTGTATTAATTCTATGTTACCATGTTGATTACTGGGATAAGTTAGGCTGGAAAGATCAATTCAGCGATGCTGTTTATACTCAAAAGCAACGTGCGTATGCGTCCGCATTCAACTTAAATTCAATTTATACACCACAGGCAGTAGTTAACGGCGCCTCAGAATTGGTGGGCTCAGATGAGAATAAACTTATTACTGCCGTAAACAAGCATTTAATGAACGCACCAACACAAAGTATCAATCTCACCGTAAAAAGAAATGACGATGCAGTCTCTATCGATTACAGCATAGCAGGTGATAAAAAAGATTTGCAAATAGTAAACTTTGCTTTGGTACAACCCGAAGCAATAGTAACAGTAAAACGTGGTGAGAATGGTGGCAGAACACTTCGCCACATTGACATTGTGAGAGCACTTAAAACAATTGAAGTTATGGCTAAAGGAACGATAACTTTGGATATTCCTGCTGACGTAAAAGCAATGCCATTGCAGGTTATTGCCTATACACAGCATAAAAAAAGTTTGCAGGTAACTGGCGCTCAACAAAAATCATTATAAGTTTTTATGAAAGCAATCAGAGAAAAACATTCGCTTGTTATGCGCTGGACACATTGGCTTAACTTCCCCATTCTGTTGGCAATGATATGGTCTGGCATGCTGATTTACTGGGCCAATGATGTTTATACCATCACTATCTTTGGTCATCGTTTTTTTCAATTCTTTCCCGCCTGGTTTAATAAATTGTTAGATATTCCATTCCGGCTTGCTGAGGGTATGGCACTCCATTTTTTCTTTATGTGGTTCTTTGCCATCAACGGCTTGTTGTATATTTTATACACGGTTATTTCCGGCGAGTGGCGGCAGTTGGTACCTAACCGACATTCGTTTAAAGAAGCCTGGCAGGTGTTATTACACGATCTGCACATCAGGAAAATGCTGCCACCGCAGGATAAGTACAATGCAGCTCAGCGGATTGCCTATACCAGCATAATAGTAATGGGTTTTGGCTCGCTTGTTACAGGGCTGGCCATTTACAAGCCGGTTCAGTTTTACTGGCTCACCTGGCTTTGTGGTGGCTATACCATGGCAAGGATTGAGCACTTTATACTTACCATTGGGTATGTATTATTTTTTATGATTCATATTGTACAGGTAGCAATTGCCGGTTGGAACAATTTTAGATCGGTTGTTGCCGGTTATGAGGTTGTAAGCCATGATAAAACTGCAACAGTAAAAACTGCTGACGATGAAAAACCCCTTTAAAAGAAATACAGCTATTAAACAGGTAACCCGGCAACAGCTTAACCGGCGTAGCTTTTTGGCCTTTACTGCCTTTGCAGGCATGGGCGCTTTAGCGTACGGAGGCTGGCACTGGCTTAATAATTCTGCCCTGGAAGTTAGTGGTGTTACAGCCGGAAGAAATAAACTGCTGAGAAGGGCCTTGGATAAAAACGAACTTATTTTACGGAATGCTTTCAGCAACAAACACCTTGTAAAAACCTACCCCAAATCAATGGCTGCAAAAAACGTACGGGTTAACAGTGACATAGGTATGAAGGGTAACAGTTTTGATGCAACAACCTGGATGCTGGCAGTAAATAAAAAAGATGGAACACAGCTAAAAGTAAGTTTAAAGGATATAATGGCATTGCCAAAAACAGAAATTACTTTCGATTTTAAATGTGTAGAGGGCTGGGACCAGATTTCTTACTGGGGCGGGGTAAAGTTCAGCGATTTTATAACCCACTACAATTTACAGCAAGAGGCTGCCATGCAATATGTTGGTATGGCTACGCCAGATGGTGAATACTATGTAGGCATGGATATGGCAAGCGTTATGCACCCGCAAACACTGCTCGCTTACGAAGTAAATGCACAGTTATTACCGATGGAGCACGGGCAGCCGCTCAGGCTGATTGTGCCGGTAAAATATGGTATCAAAAATTTAAAGCGTATCGGCAGCATCAGTTTCAGCAACCAGCGTTTACCCGATTACTGGGCAGAGCAGGGATATGATTATTACTCGGGACTGTAAGAATGATTTTAGAATTGATTGGTAAGACATAACTATCAATACCTGCAAGTACTTCCAGTTCCTTTTGAACAATAGTTTTTCCTTTATTTAGCGATGCATCTTCGCATCTATAAGGATTTTTTGAAACTTTTTTAGGATAATAAAAATTAAACTCAAACTCGTTGACATACTTAAAAAAGAATCGATAAGGAAGTTTATCTTTCCTCATAAAATATTTTATGAGATTCATCAGTAGATATTTTGATAACTATCATTGACAATACCTTGTAACTAAGATATATTTGAGAAAAAAAATAACATGAAAAAAATGTTGCTGGTATTTGACGGGAAACATTTTTCCGAAGGTGCATTTGAATTTGCCCGAAGCATTAATGAACTGAACCCGGTACTTTTAACAGGTGTTTTTTTGCCTCAGGTTAATTACGCCAATTTATGGAGTTATTCCGATGGTATGAACGGACCAATTTTTATTCCTTTTGTTGAAGGCGAAACAGCGGACACAGCAGCAGCCGATATAGAACGTTTTGAAAATTTATGCAGGAAAAATAATATCGACTACCGGGTACATAAAGATCTTACTGATTTTGCATTACCTGGATTAAAAAAGGAATCACGGTTTGCCGATTTACTGATAATTGGCAGTGAATCATTTTACGAAAACCTTACACCTGGTGAACCAAACGAATACCTGAAGGATACCTTGCATGGTATGGAATGCCCGGTGATAGTGGTTCCTGAAAAATATGATTTCCCAAAAACTAATATTCTCTCCTACGATGGCAGCGAATCATCAGTTTATGCCATTAAGCAGTTTGCCTACCTTTTCCCTGAATTAACTACCAATAAAACGTTATTGGTATATGCAAAGGAAGGCCTGGAAAATGAAATACCTGATATGGCCTACATTGAAGAACTTGCTGCAAGACATTTTACTGATTTAACCATCACAAAACTGAATATTGATCCTACAAAACATTTTAGCGCCTGGCTAAACGAAATGAAAACCGCTATCATTATTAGTGGTTCATTTAGCCGGTCTGGCCTGGCTGGTTTATTTCATAAAAGTTTTATAAGTGAAATAATTAAAGATCATCGCATACCTGTTTTTATTACTCATCACAAATAATCTGAGTTGATTGAAAAAGTTATGACTATAAAGCTGCGACTTACAACTACAAGGCAGTTTTAAGTTTTCGAAATTGGGGCAACTAATTGCAGTGAGTGAATAAAGTAAATTACATTTACTCCAAACTGTAATCAAAAATGGATTCGCTCACTCACATAGCACTAGGCGCCTGTATTGGCGAAGCCTTTTTTGAAAAAGGGTTTGGCAAAAAAGCAATGATATGGGGCGCATTGGCACAAAGTATTCCTGATGTTGATTTCCTGGCAAGTTTTTGGTTAAATACACCGGAAAATTTATTAGCTCACAGGGGTTTTACACACTCCATACTGTTTGCGTTACTCATTATTCCGGCATTTGCATTAACCGCCGATAAAGTTCATCGCCCTCACAACATTGCTTATAGAAAATGGCTATTGTTTTTTGCAACGGAGGTTTTTGTTCATTTATTTATTGACGGGTTTAATAATTATGGAGTAGGCTGGCTGGAGCCCTTTAGCCATACAAGGTTTTCTTTTAATGTTATTTATGTAGCCGACCCCTTCTTTTCTATTTGGGCAGGGATTGCATTACTGATGCTGATTATTTTAAACCCGTTTAGCCCGAAAAGAAAATTCTGGTGGAAATTTGGTATAATACTCCCCTTCCTTTATCTCAGCTACTGCACAATAAATAAAATTAAAATAGATGCTGATGTCAAAGAAATTTTTAGCAGGCAGCAAATTCCTCATCAACGATATTTTACCACACCTGCTCCATTGCAAAACTGGCTGTGGTTTGTAGTAGCAGGTAACGACACCGGCTATTACGTAGGCTTTCGTTCCATATTCGATAGTAAAAAGCAATTAGATTTTCAGTATTTTCCCCGCAACGAATCTTTATTAAAATCAGTTACCAATAAGCAAGATTTGCAAAAGCTCATCCGCTTTTCCCAGCAATTTTATACAGTTGAAAAATACACAGATACCCTTGTATTTAATGATCTGCGATTCGGACAAATTATTGGCTGGCAAAATCCAAAAGAACAATTTGCATTTCACTATTACCTGCAGCAACCAACCAACAATATATTGGTAGTGCAACGGGGAAGATTTGCAAAATGGAATTGGCAAGTTATTAAATCAATGTGGCAACGTATTCGTGGAAATTAACTCCCGGATTAGCGGTCATCTACTATTTTAAAAACAAATAAAGGAAGACCCTGTAGCTGGAATTATATTGATTAGCAGATTGCAATTTGGTTTGCCAACAAAAAAAATAGTCAAACTAATGCTGTCGAATTTTTTACCAGCTATTGAATACGAAAATGAAGAAAGAAGTATAATACCTTTTATTAAATACCTGATTAATATCGAAGTGTAATTAAAGGAAACACTTCAACAGATAAATCGTTAATAGACTATAATTACCTGATGTACGTTTTTTACAGGGTTTTCTGTTTTAGGGATATATATGCTAATTACACCCGATTCATAATTCGCTGCAACAAATTCTACATCCAGGTTTTCCGGTAAGGTAATACGTTTGTCAAAATAGTCATATTTAAATTCGTCAAATTCTATGATTCCTGAAATATTACTTTGCTTTTCTTTATGGATTACATAGATCGTCAAAATATTATCATCCGCCATTATTAGTAATTCCTCTCTTTTGAAACAAGGCAAGGCAAATTCTATTTTGTAAATATCCTCCGTTTCCTTTAAGTTAACTGCAGGTTGAAAATATTTCCTGTCACTATGGAGAGAAAATTGAGCCTTTACTTCTTCTTCATTCATCAACGGTACAAATTCTCCGGGATAAACGGAATAATTGGTTTGGCAAAGGTTAGAATAGTTCATTTGGCAATAATTTTAAGGATGAAGAATAAAAACTTTTTCTACAAATCCAGCTCGAATTTACGCTATCCTCAATAGCTAATCTATGACAGTTGTCATGTAAATAATATTTTTTAGATGCGTCCCTAATTGTAGAAGCATAAGGTGATTACTTAGTATCACCTTTGGGCTGTTAAGCCCTTTTTTGCTTCATTGTAACTTAGCAACTTAACGCCCTAACTGCATTTCATTGACTCTTTACCAGCAAAACAAAAACCTATAGGTTACAGCTTTTTTGGATTGGAATGCATACCATTTTCGAGTCACACTATAACCCGATTGGAAAGCCTTAGTGGGGTAACACCTTCCTGGTCACCGAATTTCCGTTAGTGTTGTGCAAGTTGCTGCCATTTTATCCATGCGGTACAATGCAATTTATTAACTGGATAAAACAACCATTTTGCATCCTTTGCATCTGCATCCGGATGTTCAGCAAGTACCGGATACATATCCTTTTGGTAAGTGGGGGAAATTAATGGGGAATATGGATATTATGGCACCAGATTAGCGAGTTAAATAATAAATATCGATTACCTGCGGTAACGGTAAAAATTTACTATCGGGATCAATGATTTATTTAATTCCTAAATGAAAGAATTATGCCAGGAGAAAAATTACCTAAAAAACCGGTTGAGATGCCTGCACCAGGAAAGGCACCTGAAATATATCCGGATGATGTTCCTGAAAGCCCCGTGATGCCGGAAGAGGAGCCAGCTATAATACCAGTCGAAGCCCCATCTGTAACACCACCTGACGAAGTTCCACGGTCAGGAGTCGCTTTATGAAATTACTAAAATAAAAAACGCTCGTATGAAACATTTATTAAAGGAGGTAAGGTTTAAACTACTGAAGATTACCAGCAGTGCCTTTGGGGATAATGAATTAATACCAGCACAATATACCTGCGATGAAAAAAATATAAGTCCACCATTAAGCATAGAGCATGTACCTGTTGATGCAAAAAGTTTAGCACTCATTGTAGACGACCCCGATGCTCCAGGTGGCATATGGGTTCATTGGATTGTTTGGAATATCCCTGTTACACAGCATTTGCAAGAAAATATTGTTCATGGGGAGGAAGGACTAAATGACTTTCAGCAATATCATTATGGAGGTCCTTGTCCTCCTTCGGGTACGCATCGGTATTTTTTTAAAGTATATGCTTTAGATACTATTTTACATTTACCGGCATCAACAAATAAGCTACAATTAGAGAAAGCCATGAGTGAACACATCATTGCTTTTGGTGAGATAATAGGATTGTATAAAAAGCAGCCTAAAAGCTGAGAAAAAACATTGGATAAGTTTTTAAATCGATTCCTTTTATTTTAATTTTAATGAAAACAGGAAAAAAGAAGTTGCCACTAGAGTACTTTTTATAAAAATAAAAATGAAATCATAATGTTGGGATCATCAAATAAAACCCAATAGGGTATTAATATTTTTTTTCTGTTGCATACAATTGATGGTTAAATATCGCACCTATTGGCAGGAGAAAAAGCATCGTAAAAAGCAATCAAAGTACCGCCGAAGCCATAAACCAATATCAAAGTATTTTATGCCACAGTTAATATATTTTTTCCCTTAGAATGTCCTAATTGCTGGTAAGCAAGTGCTTCCTTTACTGCTATTAATGGAAACACTTTATCTAAAAATACTTTTACTTTTTCCTGTTCAATTAAATTCACAATTTCATTTAGCTGAACAGCATCGGAAATAAATAAAAAATTGGTTGCTGATATGCCGTAAGTTGATGCTAACTCAGCTGGAGGCTTTGCCGTAATAGATACATATCTGCCATCTTTTTTAAGTACTTTACAAGTTTGTTCAGCACTTGCCATACTATCAAATACTGCATCAAAATCATTTGGCATGGCTGAAAAATCTGCTGTGTGATAATCCAGTATTTCATCTGCACCCAACGATTTTAAAAATGCAATATTTTTTTCTGATGCAACCGCTACCACATAAGCACCTTTCCATTTTGCAAATTGTAAAGCAAAAAGCCCTACGCCACCTGCGGCTGCCTGGATAAGAATCTTCTCTCCTGCTTGTATGGCTAATTTATCAAATAATCCCTGCCAGGCAGTGAGCGCAGCAAGGGGAACTGCGGCTGCTTTTTCAAAAGTTAAATTTTTCGGCTTATGAGCTAAATATCTTTCTTCTGTTGCAACATATTCTGCAAAAGCGCCTTGTTTTGCCCATTCCAAAGAGCCAATTACTTCATCGCCGATTTTGAAGGTAGTGGCTGCTGCTCCAACACTTTCAACAATGCCCGAAATATCTGTACCGGGAATATAGGATGGTATTTGAAAATAGCTCAATACAACACCCTTCCAGTCTACAGGGTTAATACCACAGGCTTTTACTTTTACCAAAACCTGATTTGGGTTAATAACAGGAATTGGTAATTCTAAAATTTCCAAATTATTCAGTGAACCCTTTTCACTTATTACTACTGCTTTCATCATCGTTTTTTTTATTTTTTTTAATACCTGATAGTTATTTCTTAAAACCCAAAAATAGCGTTTGAACATGCTGGGCATTTATTTTTTGCCGAAAAAGTTTACTTTTTTCAATAGTTAAAGAACCTGCAGGTTTAGTGCTAATATTTTATGTCCTGCATGCAAGGATTCCTATTTTTAAACGCCATTTTAAAACATCATGCAATTAATAGCCCCTCATTTGTAGGCACAAAAATATTTTGCGTCTACCTTATTTAAAACAAACTTCAAAATACAAATACTTCAACCAATGCTACTGGTAATTGTTTAAGAACAGCTTATATTTAAACTTTCTTATAAAAAATTATCCTGATGCCTCAAAACAGAATTTTAGCTTTTAGTAGTTCAAGGGTGGGCAATGGTACCTATCTGCAAACGGCAGTACCCTTCATAAAAGATTTGCTGGGTGATGCAATGCTGCAAATTGCATTTATTCCTTTTGCGTCGGTAGATAATGACTTTGAAAACTACACAGTAAAAGTAAAAAAGGGACTGGAAACTTTGCCTTACAGCATAACAACTGTAACACCTGAAAATGCAGCTGAAACAATTGCAAAAGCAGCCGCAATTATGGTAGGTGGCGGCAATACCTTTAAACTATTACATGATATTTATTACCTGAAGTTGTTGGATATTATCCGTGACAGGATAAACAAAGGAGTTCCCTATATTGGTTGGAGTGCAGGATCAAATATTTTAGCGCCAACAATTAGTACAACCAACGACATGCCGATAATTGAACCAAAAAGTTTTAATGCGCTGGGCTTATTACCCTTTCAGATAAACCCACATTACACCAATGTAAAACCTGCGGGCCACAATGGCGAAACCCGTGACGAGCGGTTGGAAGAATTTATAAAACTTAATCCCGGATTGCACATTGTTGGTTTGCCGGAAGGTACTGGGTTAAGGCTATTAAACGGCAGGCTTCAAATGATGGGAGATTTACCCGCTGTATTGTTTACAGGAGATGAAAACGGCATGATAAAAAAAGAAATTAGTGTAAATGAAGATCTTACATTTTTACTGTAGACTATCATAAGATTTGCATGTATTGCAACTAAAATAAGAAAGGGTAATTGGCCAGGAACAAATAATTATTCCGTAATGCCAATTACCCTTTTTAACTTCTAAAAAAAAAATTCTTATTGTTTTGATTTTGTGTTTTCTTCAACTTTTTCAGCTGTTCTTCTAAATGCCTTCATTGTCGCAAATTTTATTTTTAATCCTGCAATTCTCATATTGTCTTTGCCTGCAAGGTCTTTTTCAACTTCATTCTTCCGGCTATCAAGTCCTTCATACAATACTTTAATTTCATCCCAATCTTCACGGGTATACTTATTTTTATTGTCAGCAACTGTGCCTACAAACTTTTCGTACACATCCTTAATATTTTTTGCTGTTACAAATCCAAATTTCATATCGGCTCCTACAACACCTTCACCAAATAATTTATTGCGTAGCATCAATCTGTAATCGGGTGTTGCAGCAGCTAGCTGTGCGGCTGCTTCTGCTTCTTTTAGTTTTGCTTCATATTTGGCTTTAAGTTCTGCATATTTAGCTTTACTTGCTTCTGCCGCTGCTTTTTCCTCATCTGTTAATGAAGCCATATTTTTTTCGGCATCCAAAACACGTGACTGGTATCCATTATCAATAGCCATCCAGTTTTCCACAGTATATTCCGGTTTTAGATTCACTACTGAATCAACATATTGATTTAAAATAACTGCATCTGCTTTAGCAGGATCATTGGAATTGTTACATGCTGTAAACCCTGTTACCAGTAATACAGCTCCTAAAATAAATTGACTCTTTTTCATTTCTTATAATTTGTTTACAGACCTAAGGCAACATACATGCCCTTATAAATTCAAGCTGCAGGTGTAAACTCTTTACGATCAAAAAGCATGACTATTGCCCAACCTGTGGAAAGGTTTCCACTATACAGCAACAAACAAGGGATTAATTGTTATCGTACATTTAAAACTGTATAGAAAAAAAGCTGTAACGTCCCCAGAAATTATTAGTTAATATTTTATTGAAGCAAATCCACACTTTTACCAGCCCACAGGTTTGTCGTCTTTCTATTCCGCTTTATCATCTTGTTCAATCAAATAAATAATACGAAAGATTATTTCCACCAGTTTATATTTTCCATTATATCATTTATACAAAACTGCTCGCCCAATTTGGGTGTTAAATAAGTCATTTTCTGCTTATTGCATTCAGCTACAAATCTTTCAACGGGTTCTATCCAGGGATGTTGCGCTAACGAAAAAGCAGCCCAATGAACAGGCATTATTTTTTGTGCTTTTGCATCGATGGCCGCCTGTACACTTTCCTCCGGATACATATGTATCTGGTGCCAATTCTCGTTGTATTGTCCGCATTCCATAAAGGCAAAATCAAAAGGCCCCAATTTTTCCCCAATGGTTGTAAAGTGATTTCCATATCCGCCATCACCACTAAACCAGATATTTTCTGCAGCCGATTTAAAAACCCATCCACCCCAAAGTGATGTAGCCCTGTCTCTTAAACCTCTGCCGGAAAAATGTCGGCTGGGTGTGAATGTAATTTGAATATCTTCAAAAACATGACTGTTCCACCAGTCAAATTCTGTAATATCTTTTTCGTTAATGCCCCATTTTACTAAATGCCTGGCAACACCCAATGCCGCGTAATATTTTTTTACTTTGGGCTTTAGTTTTTGGATGCTGTCAAAATCCAGGTGATCGTAATGATCGTGTGTAAGTAGGAGTAAATCTATCTCAGGAAAATCGACAATCAAATTTAAAGTATCATCACTAAACCTTTTTACACTAAATGGTGCTATAGGTGTTGCATTATTTCCCAGCATGGGGTCTATTAAAATAACCTTGTTATTCATCCGCATCAATACCACCGAATGTCCGTACCAAATAAACTTTACTTTATCCGACGGAGCTAAAAAACAATCTTTATCAAATGAAATAACTGGCAGTTTTGAAACAGGTTCTCTCCCCTCTTTTCTACAAAACTGTTTATACAAAAGCCCGGGTAGGTTTTGAAAACTAATTTCCATGTTGGTTTCTTGCAGGTTTACAAATTTCTTTATAGCCCAGTGTTGTGATTGGGCATAATGCTCAATATCTTTTTTTGTAGCCCTGCCTCCAAACTGATTGTTCATGCTCTGTATTTAAATTTGATTTGCTATTTACGTACGGTTTTTAACAGCCGTATTTTTTGCGGTAGATTATTCTGAAAGCAGCAGGATATCTTTAGGATGGATTATTTTTTTATTATAGCCCTGCATTGATATTTTAATCATTGACTTTCCTATTTGAGTTGTATTAACAATAGTATTGGGTGCGATGACTTTTATCAACCTGATAAGCCACATAAAATAGTTATAAATAAATTGATAGTTTTTTGTTTTGGATTTAATTCCCCGAAGCGGAATGATAACACCCGGCCGGAACATGTAAGCCTGCTTAAACCCAAGGTTTAACAAAGCATTTTCGGTTTTGCCTTTCACCCTCGCCCACATTGCCCTTCCTTTTTCTGTTGAATCTGTACCTTGTCCGGATACATAAGTGCAGATCATTCCTGGATTTTGTTTCAAAAGTACTTCTGCCAATGTAAGTGTATAAACAAAAGTAAGTACATGGTAAGTACCTTCTGTCATTCCGCCTGCGCTAACACCCATGCATAAATAGCAGGCATCGTACCCGGGTAATTGTTCTTTAATACTGGAAAAGTCTAAAAAATTAGCATGGATAAGTTCTTTTAATTTAGGGTGCTCCATGCTTAGTGTGGTTCTGCAAATGGTTAACACTTGTTCAATTGCCGGATGGTCCAAACATTCTAATAAAACGCCTTTTCCTACCATACCGGTGGCTCCAGTAATGATTACTTTCATAATTAGTTAATAAGCTAACATAAAGGTAATTGATTGTAATGTTTTGAAGTATACAGTTAACGGGCATACTTTGCGTTAGCCGGAAATTTTACTGAAATATCCATTTGGGTTGCCTGGTTTTCAATTTGTTTATGGATGAGTATCGAAGGATTTTTGCTGTATTTAATTTCCATTTTTAAATAGCAATAGGCGAGCATTACTTGCACTGCCGTTGTTATTAGTTTACCCCAAGCAACTTATATTTTACATATTCGGTAACTCCATCTTCAATGGGATAAATTGTTACATCCTGACATTGAAAAAGAAAATCATCAAATGTTTCAAAACTTTGCGCCTGCCTGGTTTTTAATACATCCTGAATACCAATGCCGATTTTATTGTCTTTATAAAGGGCAAATTCATTAAAGATATTTTTGCCGTAAAGACCAATCTTGCTAAATCCCAGTTTACTTTTTGCTGCCTTATTTATGAAAGTAAAGAGTCCCTGATTGTCTAATGCAAAAAAAGGATCGCTGATACCATTAAGTATGGTTTCTACTCTGCCATCAAAAATATTTGTTCGGGCAGCAACAAAAAACCATTTGCCATTTTTACTTAGATGAACATTGTACCATATAGAAAAAAACACCAGAGCGAAAGATATAAACAGGCTGCTAAACAAAATATAAAATATAGTGTCCGTGTTTTTTTCGTTCCTTGCAGCAGTCACTTCCTTCGTAAGTAAAAGTTCATTCTCATCTTGTTGTATTCTACCCAACACGTTCCTGATGCTGTCCATTATAAGCTTACCTGCTTCTACAATTTTTACCGTTGCATCGGAGATATTTTTTTGTTTGTAGGCCATTAACGTTTTCGAAATACCAAGACGAACAATCGCAAGCTGCTCAAGACTGTCAATTCTGTAATGTTGCGACAGATTATCTGCAGTTAAAACCTTAAGTTTATCAATACTCATTAAAACACTGTCTTTTAGCAAGGTAAAAGGTTGAAGAAAAATCGTATTTGAAGTGAGATAATAGGCACGGCTACCTGTTTCTACATCTTTAAGGGATGATGTTATATGTTCAGAAATGAGCTGTAAATCCTGGCTATGACTTATAAGGTTGTTGCTTTCTTTAACAGTTTTTCTTTTGACCGATGCCATTACCGAAGTAATTATAATAGCCACCACGGCAAGAACACAAATAATTAATACCCTTGTTTGTAAAGATTTTTTCATTAAGAAATAGACTATAAAATTAATAAGCAGCCTGCTATTCTAAAAATACTATAGCCTGACATAATTCCTTGTGATACAATATTATGATAAATTGAGCTATTTATTAGTAATGGTTATCGTACTACCATGTAAATAACAGAATCCGGCAATGATTTCAATTACAAAAACGGTTCATGAAGTCGAAGTTGCTTTGGTCCAATATCCGCCTAATAAATAATATTCCACAACACAGATTTCGGCTAACTTTCTTGCTTTGGCAGAATTTCGCATGTACAACTTTGCATTGTAACACTTCTTACGATAAAACCACCATTTGCGTTGTTGCAGCAATATGTATTTCTCCAAACAACTTATATTTTAATTCCCGCTTTAGAAGTTGGTGAAACCAACAATATTGGTATCCGGATTAGTATCTAAATTATTAAAACGAGACCCTACAGCAGGCATCAAAATTTATAGTTTCTTGAACTTATTTTGGCTATTAAAAACATTCCAGTCAATAAAGCTGTTTCATAATAATATTTAACTGTTATGAATGGACGCAATAAACACAATTTACCAAATTTTGTTTAGGCTGCATCTTCATTATTTTTACCGACTGGCAGTTGAATGATGAATTCAGAAAAACTGCCTTCCTCGGTTTGCACTTTCAATTCTCCGCCATGCGCTTTTATAATATCGTAACTGAGAGACAAGCCCAGCCCTGTGCCCTGTCCCGTTGGCTTTGTAGTAAAAAAGGGTTGAAATATTTTATCCAATAAATTTTGTGGAATACCAAAGCCATTATCTTTCACTGATATTTCTATGTTACTACCAACCCTTTTTGTGGCAACAGAAACAAGTGGCTCAAAAGCAAGTATACTTTGCTTCTTTTTCATATTCACTTCGTAAAATGCATTGTTGTATAAATTCAAAAACACTCTTGATATATCCTGGGTAATCACGGCTATCTTGCCAATGCTTTTATCAAAATCAGTGATGGACCTTACTGTAAACTCTTTGTCTTTGGCTCTAAATCCGTGGTAGCTTAAACGCAGACACTCATCTGCTAATGCGTTAATATCCGTGAACTCTTTTTTACCTGTACTTCCCCTGGAATGTTGCAGCATTCCTTTTACGATAGCGTCTGCCCGCTTTCCGTGATCGTTTATTTTTTTAAGATTACCTGCCAGTTCATTAATAATGTCATGGGCTTCCGTTTTGTCTGAACCAGGAATCTTATTTACGGTTGCTTCTTTTAATTCATCCAATAACTCAACGCTTAGTTCAGAAAAGTTATTGACGAAGTTTAGCGGATTTTGTATTTCATGCGCTATGCCTGCTGTAACCTCCCCCAACGATGCCATTTTTGCTGAATGAATCAATTGTTTTTGTGTTGCCCGTAAATCTTCAAGCGCATTTTCTGCCTTTGCTTTTTGCTCGTCCGTTGCCAGCTTTTGCAAATTTAAAATTTGATATGCTTTTTGCTTGTGTTGATTATTCTTTATTAAAATACCCACAATAAAAATCGTTAACCCCAGTATTATGGCAAGGGAAATCAGTATGTTTTTCTGATTCTTTTTTTGCTGATTCAGCAAGTCTACTTCCACTTGTTTTTGAGCCACTTCATAGTTAATACGCAGATCTGCCATTTTCTGTACACTTGTATTTTTATTGATGCTGTCCCTGTATTCAATATGCTTTTTATAAAATTTAAACGCTTCGTTTCTATTACCGGCTTTTTCGTAAATCTCCGACAGTTTAAGACTTGCGTTGGCAATCTGTTCTATCAATCCATACTGCTCTGCAAGGTGAAGACTTCTAACTGCATAATTTAACGCAGACCTATTGTCTTCCTTATTCAAATACACATCTGCCATTGAAATAAGATAATCACAAATGGGGTAGTAATCTCCTGTTCCTTCCAGTATGCGGATAGCCTCATTGATGTTTTCTTCGGCAAGATTATTTTTACCAGTGCTGGCATATACCATTCCAATATTGCCCAGGCTATACCCGATGCCACTTGGATAGTGGAGTGTATCAAAAATTGCTTTTGCTTCCACAGCGTACAAAAAAGCAGTATCATATTTTTTTACCTTCAGTAATTCATCTCCGGCATTTAAAAGTACTGAGGCAAGGCTGATGGAATCATTGGACTGCCGGAGGGCCGTGATGGCTTTATTATAATAATTAGTAGAAGTGTTGTGGTTGCCGGCAGCAGAATAAATATCTGCAATAGCGCTATAAGATTCTGCTTCAGCCTTTAAATTTTGCAATTCTCCAGCCATTTCAGCACTTTTAAAGTAAGCAGCCAATGCTTCATCCATCTTAGCAAGTAATCTGCTTTTTGTGCCCTTCAAAAAATAGCCTACCCTAAGGTATTTTTTATTCCCGACCTGTCGGGACAGATTAATCAATTCCTCCGCATACTGCAGCCCCTTTTTCAAATCTCTTATCTCGTTAAAAGACAATTCTTTCAACAGTTCAAATTTAGCAGTATCGGTAAGATTATTTTGCTGGTAAATTATGTAAAGACTATCTGCAATTTTTTGATCTTGCGCCAAAAGGCTACCGGTAGTGATGTAAAAAAAGCCAACAATAACAGCGATAACTCTTTTATAAAACATACTTGTAGTGGATAAAAGTTGTAAAAGTATTTTATAACAAATTTACTCAGCTCATTTTTAAAACGATATAGGTGTTGTCGGTAAACAAACTGGCTGAATACAAGTTGATACTTATCAACTGGTAGTGTCTCCTTTTTTTCCAACACTACTTTTTATTTTTCGATGAGAAAAACGTCATAGTTAATATCAATGCAGCAAGGCCATATGCTATGTAAATAATCTTTTCTACAAAATTCGATGATGGCTTTATAGCAATTTTAGGATCGAATATGTGAGGAATTCCATTATTGTCCTTCCAATATATTGAATAGTCATATTCCTTGTTGTTTCCAGCCCCAGCTCTAATACGTCCATATCCCTTTCTGGTTAGCCTGGATGGTGGACGTGCAGTATCTGTAAATACCTCATAAGACGAAGGTTTCATCATAATTGAAAATGATTTAACTGTTGTATCTGCTGCATCTATCAACCAGGTTACTTTCTTTCTCCTGTAGGCGCCAACCTTACCATAGGGTTTTAGTGCTAACGTGTCGGTGATTCTATCGCCGTATGTTATCTTAATTTCAACATCATCGGCACCTTTGTTTAGGAAACTTAAGCTTTCTGAATAAATTAATGCCGCATAAGCGACAACAGATAATACCAATAGCTTGATTAGAAATGAAGGAAGTCTTTTTCTCATTTTTTTTGTTTTAATAAGTTAAAGTTGCTGATGCCACCAATTGATCATTTAATATCTATTGGCTTTTCCCAAGTTTAAGAGGCAGAAGTATTAATACGAAAAAGTTCAGTCCTGAATTGATAAAGTATATTTTAAAAATATGGATATTTATTGAAAATCAATAATCTGGCGGTATATTTTTTTACAGTTTATTTTTTAGCTAATGCATTCTGCTTATTTAGCTTAAACCTGTATGATTGCAAAAGCCTATAAGTTTGGCCGCAGGGCGTTGCAGCGTAGCAACAGCTTATAGTTATAGACAGTTGCGTCTTTATGCAAGAAGATTATTAAATATGTTTTTTAGCTGATTGCCGGATACTGGTTTTATAATGTAGTCGCTTACTTCGCTGATGGCCTTCGCCCTGTCAAAGTCTCTGACATCTGTTGAGGAGCTCACCACATAAATAGTAATATTTTTACCTAATTGAGGTTTAAGTATTGCATAAGCTTCTAAAAACTCCCACCCATCCATTACCGGCATATTGATATCCAGAAAAATAATATCCGGTAAAACCGTCTGATCATTATTATCGAGTGTGGATGTTAAAAATTGAACAGCCTTATCGCCATTATTAAAAAATATAACGCTCTCCACCATGTTGGTATATGCTATTTCCTCCTTCGCCAAAAACTGGTAGATAAAATCATCATCTATAATGCAAACGCTATCTAATTTTTTGCTCATAAAAGCTCTATTTCATTAAAATGAATAATAAAAGTGGCCCCTTTATCCGGTTCGCTTTCCACAGTTATGCTACCGCCCATCGAGTTAATTTGGTTTCTTGTAATAAACAAACCCACTCCCCTTGCGTCGGGATTATTGTGAAAAGTCTTGTGTAAAGAAAATATCTTTTTTCCATATTTTATCAAATCAATTCCCAGCCCGTTATCGGTACAGGTTAAACTAATTAATCCCTTTGCACTAATGGATGATTCAAAATGTATGACGGGCTTGCGTTTTTCCGATGCATATTTAATTGCGTTGGAAAGCAAATTCAGCAAAATACTTTCAAGATAAACTTTTGGATAAGTAATAGTTTCGCAGGCTGAAAAATCGCAACTGATTACCGCACCCGACTCCATTATTTGAGCAGCCAGATTTTGTACCTGGTTATCAACTATAGTTTTAAACGAAAGTGTTTCTGTATTTAAATTGCTGTTATTGGTGATATTTAACACTTCGCCCAAATCATGAACTGTATTACCGAGCTGATGAGACACATCGAAAATTTTAGAAAGCAGCAGTTCTTTCTTTTCTGCACTATCGGTTCTTTTATAATGATCAATTAAAGAAAGTAAATTGCCAGTAGGTGAGCGCAGGTTATGTGAAACGATGTAGGTAAAATCCTGTAAAGTATTGCGTTTGTACTCAAGGCGCATACTAAATTTTTCCAGTTTAGTAATGGTGTCGTAAAGCTTTTTTTCATTTTGCCGGATGGGGGTAATATCTTTTGTTATCGTAATCACATCATTTACATGATTCCACTTGTTGGTAAGCGGTATCATATCAACTGAAAAATATACCTGGCCCATTTTGTCTACAGTTGTATCCACTTCATAATGCACTTTAGTTCCACTTTCAATCACATACTTTAAATTATTGGTAAATGCTTCGGTATGGGGATGATCGGGTAATACTTCAAAAGGAGTTTTCCCAATATAGCTGCTCAAACTTTTTTCGCTGATTTTACTAAGGGAATCATTCACAAATTTATACCTCAGGTTGGCGTCCATCAGGGTGATAACGTCAGGATTATTATTTACCAGCGCTTTAAACTGTTCTTCACTATCCGTTAATAATTGATTTACCAGCACCAGGGAGGCAGTTTGAGAGTCTATTATTTCCTGCAACTGCTCAGGCGATTTTAAATTGAGCGCAAGCGGTAGTTTTTTATACAAAGTAAAAACTGTGACGGCAGATATTACAGCCGTTATAAATAATACCAATGCATTTAATCTGTAAAAAGGTATCCAAAAAATAGTTGCATCAAGTATATGAGTTACCCCACAAAAAATAATAAAAAGACTGAAAAGAAAAAAAACGCCTTTGAATGGAATATTCTTTTTCTTTTTTATAAAAACAAACAGCATAACGGGTATAGCAAAATAGGATAACCCAATAACTATGTTGGACAAAATGTACAACCAGCCATGAGCTTCCGTCCAGTGGCCACAAATCCACCTTGGCATAAAATCACTGGTTTGAAAAAGTTCTTTAAAATACTCAAAAAAAGATTTCATGTAAGTTGGTTTTGGTATACAAGTATTAGTTAGCTAATTCAAAATGAATTTACAGTTTTTTCCTGAAAATTAAAATTAGGATAAATCGCTAGGCAAGGCCAACTCCTTAGTAGTGTTGTATTGTGCAAATTTTTTAAAAGAACTTTAATCCCTCCTTTTTTAATGTAACAACTCTACATTCAAAAACTGTTTTTGGAGAAATGCCTCCTGCCGATCCTGATTTTCGGGTGAACAGCTGGAAACTAAAAAGGTTTATCTACTCATTATTTTTTTACTATTTACTTTGGATGTAGATGCACAAATCAACATTTGCTTTTGGAATAGTTTTTAAATAAATGCGGAGGCACTGCAAGCGGACCAAAAAAATATAATGCGACTTCCCCCGCCCGGCACAACGTAAAGGAACGTCTAACCCCGTCTTATTTATCGTGAATGTATAAAATAGTTTTGCTTTCAAAACCTTCTATGTCAGTAAAATTAGATGCAACCCCTGCAATGTTTGATAAGATATTACAATGGCAGCAAAGCGGCCTCACCCAAAAAGCGTACTGTGAGCAGCAAGGTATAGCTTATCATGTTTTTCATTATTACTACAAGCGTTTTCGTGAAAAAGAAAATATTGGATCACACAAATTTATTAAACTCCAGGTAACTCCCGGCAATGTGTCAACGAATATGGAACTGGTTTATCCTGATGGTAAACGATTATTGTTTCACCAGGGTGTTAGTGTTGATTTTATAAAAGCGTTAATCAATTAATCATGTTACATCTTGGAGCATCTTGTCAGTATTATTTATACAATGATAATACTGATATGCGTAAAGGGTTCGATAGCCTTTGTGGAATTGTATCTTCACAAATGCAACTGGAGATTATGGGCGGTGCTATTTTTATCTTCTTCAATAAAAAACGCAACCAGGTAAAACTGCTGCTGTGGGAAGGCGATGGATTATCCATTTATTACAAACGATTGGAAAAGGGCACTTACGAAAGACCGCTATTGGAAGATGGCAAGACTGGTTGCCGGATGACTGCGCAGCAATTGCAGTTCATTTTGCAAGGAGTAGCCCTTCAGAAAATACAGTATCGCAGCCGGTATAAAAAAATTGCCTGAGTTATCCACACGCCTGAATAATAGATGGCTGTATGCTTTGAATATACCGATTAAGGGTAAGGTGAAAATGCTACAGGCTACTGTGGAAGCCTTGTTTTTTAAAATCATTTTTTTACTGCCCTTTATCCTCAACTTATTCAGTGTTGTCTTTGAAAGCTATATCCACTATAGCTTTGCACATAAGATGCAAGCAGTAGAAGAGATAGATTATAAAGCGTTATACGAAGGAGCATTGCTTTCTATAGATGCGTTAACGCAGCAAATGGCGCAGCTAAAAAAAATGCTTTTCGGAAGTAAACATGAGCGTTATGTACCCACAGATAATACCAGCAGCCAGTTAACACTCGATCTGGATGCAGCAACAATAGCCGCCTGTAAAATTACATCCGCTACAAAAATATCTTATACCCGTACCACAACAGAATTAACTTTCAACAAACCTAAACCACATCCTGGCCGGATGAAATTGCCAGAAACCCTTCGCAGGGAAACTGTGGTATTGCTTCCTGATTTTGATACAACAGGACTTAAAAAAATAGGAGAAGAAATAACTGAAATACTTGACCTGATACAAGGTGAGCTTTATGTAAAGCAATACATTCGTCCAAAATTTGTAAAGCCTTTGAGCGAAACCAACGATACCGTTATTACTGCATCCCTTCCAGGCCGGATGATGGAAAAGTGTATGGCTGGTGAAGGCCTGCTGGCACAAATACTGGTTGATAAATATATGGATCACCTTCCATTGCACAGGCAATTACAACGCTTTGCAAGAGTAGGGTTAACTATTGCCCAAAGCACCATTAATGGCTGGACAAAAAATACGCTGGACCTGTTAGTGGGCTTGTATGACCTGCACAAACAATTTATATTAAACAGTGGTTATTTAAATGCGGATGAAACAGGTATCCGGGTGATGGATGATGACAAGAAGGGCACCACCCACCGGGGGTTTTACTGGGTTTATCATAGCCAGGAATTAAAAGCCACTTTGTTCGATTATCGTCCTGGCCGTGGTCGCAATGGGCCTGACGATGTGTTGGAAAAATACCAGGGCTTTTTGCAAACAGATGGCTTAGAATTATACAATAGCTTTGGCACCAGAAAAGGTATCACGCATTTGCTATGCATGGCACATGCCCGAAGGTATTTTGTAGATGCATTGAATAATAACCGATTGTTAGCAGACCATGCATTAAAAATGTTTCAGCAACTCTACGATATAGAAGCCCGCATAAAACACGCAGGATTAACCGGAGACGAGGTAATAAAATTACGTCAGCAGGAAGCGGTACCAATACTAAAAACCATGAAGCAATGGATGACTGAAGAGTATCCCAAATTACTATCTTCCAGTACTATCGCTAAAGCCATTGCATACAGTCTGCCGCGTTGGGATAAATTATGCATTTATACTACCGATGCCCGCTTAGGTATTGATAACAACCCCGTGGAAAATGCGATCAGGCCAATTGCAATCGGAAGAAAAAATTATTTATTTGCCGGTAGTCATGAAGCTGCGCAGCGTGCCGCCATGATCTATTCATTTTTTAATACCTGCCGCCTTCATAAGATTAATCCATATGAATGGCTTAAAGATGTACTGGAACGAATGCACCTTTACAACTCATCCAATCTCCATGAATTACTGCCACAAAATTGGGTGAATTTTAGAAAGCAAGAGATGGGTTAGACGATGGCTTACGTACAAAAGCAATATTATTAATGTCGCTGAGTAAAGAACCAAAAGCATAAACTGAAGCTCAATAGAAAACCAAAAGCTCATTATTAACTCAAAATGTTCAGCAGTGTACGTCCTGCCCCAGACAAATGCTGATTGATAATGGCTGAATGAAAAACCAAAGCCCAACATAGCTACAATTAGTAGAAGCTACTTAAGGCAAATAATTAAAAAAAAGTTGCTACCAACGTTGAGTATTTGCGAAGGCAGGGAATTCATTGCTCGTCTGCCCGGAACAAATGCTGATTAAAAAACCCAATTTGAAGATAACAACTAAAAGCCAACTGAATAACGTCCAGCCGAAACTGAAGCTGATAGCGAACTACAGCCGAAGATAACAACGTCCAGCCCTGCTTTTGCAAATACTTTTGTTAGCAGCAGCCGTACTCTGTCATACTAAAAGGATTATAAAAAGTTAAAGACTGAAAATTCGCATTTTAAGTTGTTCCAAAACGAAAGGTGTAAA